>NZ_CP104578.1:3900000-4122500 GCF_036826855.1 Streptomyces sp. SJL17-4
GAGGACGGGCCTCGCCGGAAGGACGGGCCTCGCCGGAAGGACGGGAAGGATGACTGGTCATGAGGGTGAAGCCTGACGGCCACCGGTCGGCCCCGCAAAGGGTTTTCGCCGTGGACGCCCGCTCACTTCAGGATGACGTTCACGGCCTCCTGCACCTTCGGCAGGATCGTACGGCCGCCGCCGCGGTCGAAGATCGGCCGGGCCTTCTCCACGAAGGCGAGGAAGGCGTCCTCGGAGTCCCAGAAGTCCACGACCCGCCACCCCCCACTTCCGTCGGGCCCGGCGGCGTGCGCGAGGAACCCCTCCGGCGGGAACCAGTCGGCGGCCTCCAGGAGCCGGGTGGTCTCCTCGTACTGCTCCTGCGTGCCGCCGGGGATCTCTACGGTGACGATGACAGCCATGCCGCTGCTCCTGTGTGTGGGGCGGCGGAGATGAACGTGCGAGATCGCGACCAGCACACCAGCGGCCGGGACACCCCGCACGGCGGCGCACTCCGAACGAGCGACGCGGCCGTCAGCCCGCGGGGAGGACCTCGACGCCCCGCCGCGCCGTGAGCTGCCCGATCACCGGGTCGCGGGGGTCCGCGTCGGTGATCAGCCCGCTGATCTCCTCCCACGGCAGGACACGGAAGCGCGAAGCGGTGCCGATCTTCTCGGAGGAGGCGAGGACGTAGGTGTCCGCGGCGCGCGCCGAGAGGGCGCGCTTCATGGCGGCCTCTTCCGCGTCGCCGGTGGTCAGTCCCGCGTCGGGGTGCACGCCGGTGACGCCGAGGAAGCAGAGGTCGGCGGAGACGTTCTGCGCGGCCTCGACGGCGGCGGCGCCGCAGGCGACGGCGGAGTGCTTGTAGACGCGGCCGCCGATGAGGAAGACCTCCGCCCGCGGATGGTCGATGAGGGCGGCGGCGATCGTCGGACTGTGGGTGATCACGGTGCACGCCAGGTCCTGCGGGAGGGCGTGGACGACGGCCAGGGCGGTGGTGCCGCCGTCGAGGATCACCGCGCCGCCCGGCCGTACGAGACCGGCGGCCACCGCGGCGACCTTCCGCTTGCCGTCCGGTGCGACGGACTGCCGGGACCGGTAGTCCGCCACGGCCGGCGAGACCGGCAGCGCCCCGCCGTACACCCGCTGGCACAGCCCCTCGCTCGCGAGATCGCGCAGGTCGCGCCGCACGCTGTCCTCGGAGATCCCCAGTTCGGCGGCGACGTCCTTGGCGACGATCTTGCCCTCGCGGGCGAGCAGTTCCAGCAGGTGGTCGCGCCGTTCGGCAGCCAGCATCCGCACTCTCTCCTGTTCTTGCACGTTTCTGCATGTATCGTAGCGCGCCATGGACGACCAGCAGACGCTCGACAAGCCCATGCTCATCCTCATCGCCGGGCCCTACCGCTCCGGCACCGACGGCGACCCGGAGGCCATGGCCGCCAACCTCGCCCGCCTGGAAGCCGCGGCGTGGCCGGTCTTCGCCGCGGGCCATCTCCCCGTGATCGGGGAGTGGATCGCCCTGCCCGTCCTGCACTCGGCCGGCGCGGGTCCCACAGACCCCCTCGCCGAGCAGGTCCTGTACCCGGCCGCCGACCGTCTGCTCGCCCACTGCGACGCCGTACTGCGGCTGCCCGGCGACTCCACCGGCGCCGACCAGGACGTCGCCACCGCCCGCCGCCGCGGCCTGCCGGTCTACCACGACGTGACCGAGATCCCCGGCCGTACGGCGCGGGAGGACGCGTGAGCACCGGCCCCGCGCGGGGGCGGGCCGGCGACCGGCTGCCCGACGACCAGCTGCCCGACGACCAGCTGCCTGACGACCGGCTGCCCGGCGTCGACGTCCCCGACCACCGGGGCCGGACCCACCTCGACCGCGCCGGACGCGATCTCGACCGGAACCCCGGTGTCGTGGTCCGCGACGTCGAGCTCACCTCCCGCGGCTGGCACGTTCTGCGGCGGACCACCTTCGACTACCGCCGCCGCGACGGGCGTTGGGTCACCGAGCAGCGCGAGACGTACGACCGGGGGAACGGCGCCGTCGTCCTGCCCGTACGACACCGAGCGCGGCACCGTCCTGCTCACCCGGCAGTTCCGCTACCCGGCCTACGTCAACGACCACCCCGACGGCATGCTCGTCGAGGCGGCGGCGGGGCTGCTCGACGCCGACGACCCGCTGACCGCGGTCCGCCGCGAGAGCGCCGAGGAACTCGGCGTCACCCTCGGCCCGCTCACCCACGTCCTCGACGCGTACATGAGCCCCGGATCCGTCACCGAACGCCTCCACTTCTTCGCCGCGCCCTACACCCCGGCCGACCGGACCGGGACCGGCGGCGGACTGGAGGAGGACGGCGAGGACATCGAGGTCCTCGAACTTCCCTTCACCGAGGCCCTCGCGATGACCCGCGACGGCCGGATCGCCGACGGGAAGACCATCCTGCTGCTGCAGTGGGCGGCGCTGGACGGGCCGTTCGCCTGAGCCGGGGGCAGAGCTGTTTGCTTACGGACGCAGGACGGGAAAGTGTGCTCCGGCCCAGGGAGCGCGGAGGGAGACCGGCCGGCCGGCGGCCGGCTTGCCGTCGGTCCTGTCGTCGCCGTCGGCCCACACCTTGACCTGCGACGGGGGGTCCTCGTCGAGCGACGGCCAGCCGGGGTTCCCGTCGGCGGCGAAGTCCGCCCAGGCACGCACCATGCGGCGCGACAGCTCGTGGTCGGCAGGGGTGGGCGTACCGCCGATGAGGAAGGCCACGGCGTCGTCGTCCAGAGTGCCGAAGGCGAAGGGGATGTCCGCGCAGTGCCAGGCCCGCACGGTCCCCTCCGGCCCGGTGCGCCGACGGTCGAAGCGCGAGAGGAACGTCCTGCCGCCCGCTCGGGCGTGGGCCTCAGCGAGCCGGTTGCCGTACTCGCCGAAGAGCAGGTCGCCGAAGACGGCGAGGTAGACGTCGAGCACCGGGGCATCGGGCATCGCGGCGCGATATCCGGCGACGAGGCCCTCGGGGAGACCGAAGTCATCGGCGAAGACCGCGAGTTGTTCGTCGGTGGTGACCTTCGCGCAGCTGCCGACGGCGTCGAGCAGCCAGTACTCCTCGGTGGCGTGGCAGACCAGCAGGTCCACTCCCCGGCCGCGCCGGCGGCGATCCCGGCGAGGGGGTCGGTGGGCAGGACGTCGCCGTCGAGGACCGGGGCGTAGAGCGAGGGGTCGTAGTGACGGGATCCGGAGGCGGGGTCCCGCCGGTAGTCGTCGACCACCTGGTCGGCGGCGGTGACCAGGGCCTGCGGAGTCATGGCGGTCAGGCCCTCGGGCGTGGCGGGGCAGCCCGCCGCCGCGGCGATCTCACGGGTGGTCGCCTCGGAGATCTCGCGCGTGTAGCAAGGGCTGGCGGGGCTGTGGGCGATGGCACGGTGGAACAGGCCGCGGGCGCGGTCCATCACCATGAGACAGGCGATCGAGGCGGCGCCGGAGGACTGTCCGGCGATCGTGACGTTGCCGGGGTCGCCACCGAAGGCGGCGATGTTGTCCCGTACCCACCGCAGCGCCGACCTGGTCGAGCAGACCGCGATTGTCCGGGTGGCCGGCCGCCGCGCCGCCCGGGACGTGGCCGAAGCCCTCGAAACCGATGCGGTAGTTGATGGTGACCACGACGAGACCGGCACGGGCGAGCGCGAGGCCGTCGAAGTCGGGCTGGGCCGAGGAGCCGAAGGTGTAGGCACCGCCGTGGATCCACACGAGGACGGGGAGTCGGCCGGGGAGCCGACCGCCGTCGGGGACGGGAGTCCAGATGTTGAGGGTGAGGATGTCGCCGTCGCCGTCGCCGTCGCCGGGAGACCACACGGGTGAGCCGGGGAGCTCTGCCGACTGCGGCGCTATCGGGCCGAACTTCGTACAGTCCCGCACACCGCTCCACGCGGGTGCCGGAAGGGGCGCGCGGAACCGGTCGGCGCCGAAGGGCGGGGCGGCGTAGGGGATGCCGAGCGCGGCGACGACATCGGCGGAAGCCCGGAAGCCTCGGGCCAGACCGTTGTTCGTCCTGAAGATGTCCATGGACGGAGCTTTGCATCTCGCGGCGCGCACAGGCCAACACCAAGACCACGAAGATTGACGCACCATCGATGTAAATCGGACGGGATGCGACGGCCCGCGTCGACGTGACCGGCGTCACATCCGCCTCCTGTCAGCAATCGGCGCTCCGTCTCGTTCAAGGGGCGCCCGAACGAGACAGGAGCATCGCCATGAAGCACCGCATCGTCGTACTCGGCGCCGGATACGCCGGGGCCTACGCCGCCGGAAACCTGGCGCGCCGGCTCTCCCCCGCCGACACCGAGATCACCGTCGTCAACGCCGCCCCCGACTTCGTCGAGCGGATGCGGCTCCACCAGCTCGCGAGCGGCCAGGACCTCGCGGTCCGCAAGCTCACCGACGTCTTCGCGGGTACCGGAGTGCGGGTCCGGCTGGCGCACGTCACCGGCATCGACCCCGAGCGCGGGACCGTCGCCGTGACCCCGGTGGCCACCACGACCGGCAAGGACGGCGGCACCCACGGCGAAGGCGACAACAGCACCGACCACCGCACCGGCGAAGTCCCCTACGACACCCTCCTCTACGCCCTCGGCAGCTCCGTCGCCCACCACGGCGTCCCCGGCGCAGCCGAGTACGCCTTCGACGTGGCCGGCCGTTCCTCGGCGCTGCGTCTGCGCGAGCGCATGGCCGCCCTGGGCGCGGGCGGCACCGTGCTGGTCGTCGGCGAGGGACTGACCGGCATCGAGACCGCCACGGAGTTCGCCGAGTCCCGGCCCGACCTCTCCGTCGCCCTCGCCGCCCGCGGCGAGCTGGGCGCCTGGCTCTCCCCGAAGGCCCGGCGCCACCTGCGCCAGGCCTTCGACCGGCTCGGCATCACCGTCCACGAGCACACCGCCGTGGAGGCCGTCGAGCCGACGCGGGCGATCGCCGCCGGCGGTACGCCCATCCCGGCCGACGTGACCGTGTGGACGGCCGGGTTCGCCGTGCACCCGCTCGCGGCCGCCGCCGGTCTGGAGGTCACCGGGACGGGCGGGATCGTCGTCGACCGCACCATGCGCTCGGTCTCGCACCCGAGCATCTACGCCGCCGGTGACGCCGTCCACGCGATCGGCGACAACGGCCGTCCGCTGCCGATGTCCTGCGCCTCGGCCGGCTTCACCACCATGCAGGCGACCGCGGCGATCATCGCGCGTCTGACGGGCGGCGAGGTCCCGACCGTCGGGCTGAAGTACCACGGCAACCACATCAGCCTCGGACGGCGGGACGCCATCTTCCAGATGGTGGACGGGGACGTCCGGTCGAAGGCCTGGTACCTGGGCGGCAGGACCGCCGCGCGGCTCAAGGCGGGCGTGCTCAGCGGCGCCGGGTGGAACATCGCCCACCCGACGCTCGGCATGCCGAAGCGCAGGCGCCGCCTGACCACCGCACCGACGCCCGAGCGTGCGGGCGTGAGGGTCGCGGTCCAGGGCCTGTCCGGCGGACCGGCTCCCCGTCCGTGATCCGCCGGACGGCCCCAGGGGGTGCCTTGCCGACCGAGCCGGGCGCGACCGAGCCGGGGCCGACCGAGCCCGGCCCGACCGGTCGGCCCGGTCCGGCCCGCTCGGCCGGACACCCCTAGGGTGTTCCTCATGGACAGCGCAGCCGTCGATCGCTTCGAGGCCGGCCGTGGCCGGCTGGCCTCGCTCGCGTACCGCCTGCTCGGCTCGGCCGCCGACGCCGAAGACGCCGTGCAGGACACGTTCCTGCGCTGGCAGGCGGCGGACCGCGAACGGATCGAGGTGCCGGAGGCGTGGCTGACCAAGGTCCTCACCAACATCTGCCTCGACCGGCTCCGCTCGGCACACGCCCGCCACGAGCGCTCGGCGGGCGCCTGGCTGCCGGAGCCGCTCCTCGAAGGCGACCCGATGCTCGGCCCCGCCGACACCTTCGAGCAGCGCGAGTCGGTGTCCCTGGCCGTACTGACCCTCCTGGAGCGCCTCTCGCCGGTCGAGCGGGCCGTCTACGTCCTGCGTGAGGCCTTCTCGTACGGCCACGCCGAGATCGCCGGGATCCTCGACATCACCGAGTCCGCGAGCCAGCAGCACCTCCACCGGGCCCGGACCCGGGTCGCCGCCGAGCGCCGCGGCGGCGGCGTCGAGGCCGACCCCGCGTCCGCGCGCCGGGTGGTCGAGGAGTTCCTGGCCGCCGCGATGTCGGGGCGCACCGACCGGCTGGTGGCGCTGCTCACCGACGACGTGACGGCGGTCTCGGACGGCGCCGGACTGACCAGGCGGCTGCTGCGGGTCACAACGCGCGAGCGCGTCGCCTCGTTCGTACGGGCCGGGTTCAAGCCGACGCCCGCGAAGCGGCGACTGGCCGGCGGCTCGCTGTCGATGCACATCGCGCTGGTCAACGGCGGCCCGGCGGTCCTCGCCGTGGTCGACGGGCGGGTCGTGGGCGCGGTGGCGTTCGCGGTCGGCGACGGCAGGGTCACGTCCCTGCACGGCATCGCGACCGCGGACCGGCTGACGCGACTCGACGAGGCCTGGCGGCGGCACACGCCGGAAGCGCCGGTCGTCGCCACGTGGTGACCTCAGGCAGACGACACCGTACGGCGCCCCCGACTCCGTGGAGGGCCCCGGAGCGCAAGGCCCCCTAAACCCCCGGCTTCGGCTTCCAGTCCTGGACGAGGAGTCCGAGGATGACCTCGTCGAGGAACTCGCCCATCACCCAGGCCGAGGAGCGCAGTACGCCCTCGCGGACGAAGCCGTTGCTCTCGGCGGAGCGGAGCATCGCGGTGTTGTCCGCCAGCGTCTCGATCTGCAGCCGCTGGAAGCTGCGGACGACGAAGCCGTAGTGGCACAGCGTCGCGACGACGTCGGTGCCGTAACCCTTGCCACGGGCCGAGGGCAGCAGCCCCAACCCGATGTGCGCGGCCCGGTTGTGGGTGTCGATGCCCCACAGGTTCGCGCTACCGATCAGGGTGCCTCCCTCCAACTCGACGATGGAGAACGGCACATGCCCCTCGACCGTGTCGTCCACGACGAGCCGCCGGTCCTTCGAGCCGGGCGTGACCGGCCGCCACGGCCCGGCCTCGGCCCGCGAGGCGTTGACCACGTCGTCGTAGAGCTCGGCCCGCAGAACCGGGATGTCTTCCTCGTACCGAGCCCTGAGCCCGACCTTGCTACCCCTAAGCATGCGAGCTTCCTATCCGACCCGCCTCGCCGACGGCAAACCAATAAGCCGCCGGTGGGGAGGCCGGCGATATCCCTTCGCCGATCCCCCGGAGTACGGGAATCATGAGCGGATGTCGTCGACGTCGACCGAAGCAACAGCCCGCCGGCTGCGGGATTGTGCCGCGCTCTGGAGGGAGGGCGAGCTCTCCGCCGCCGATGTCGTCGGCGCGGCCTGCGACGCGCTCGTCGCCGGGCTCGACGGCCCCGCGCTGCGGATCCTCGCCGCCTGCACACGCGCCGAAGCCGACTACGACGTGCACGACCTGCTTCCCCGGTGCTCGATGAGCTCGTCGTAGGAGGCCGCCTCCGCCGTCGGCCGACCGCCCCGTACCTCAGACGTCAGGCGGCACCGGGCCCAAGTCACCGCCGCTGGGCGGGGGTGGCGTTCCGAAGGGGGAATCGGCGTCCCGCCCCTTCGCCGATCATGACTGTTACGGTCGTTCCCATGGCCACCACGACACTGCGGATACCCACCCCCGAAGGCCAGGCGGACGCCTTCGCCGCCTTCCCCGACGACGGCCGGCAGCACCCCGGCGTGCTCCTCTACATGGACGTGTTCGGTCCGCGGCCTCGGCTGGAGGAGATGGCGCGCGAGCTGGCCGGGCACGGGTATTACGTGCTCGTCCCCCACGTCTACTACCGGGAGGGGCAGGCGCCCCTCATCGAGCTTCCCGAGCACATCGGGGAGGAGGAGCGGCCCGCGCTCTTCGAGCAGCTCATGCCGTTCTACCTCGCGCACACCACCGAGCGCATCCTGCGCGACGCCGACGCCTACCTCGCGTTCCTCGCCGACCGGCCCGAGGTCGTCGACGGGCCCGTCGGCGTCGTCGGGTACTGCCTCGGGGGCGTCCTGGCGATGCGTACCGCCGCGGCCCGTCCCGACCGGGTCGCCGCCGTCGCCGGGTTCCATCCCGGCGCCCTGGTCACGGACGCGGCCGACAGCCCGCACCTCCTCGCCCCGAAGGTCACCGCCGAGGTGCACTTCGGCATCGCGGAGGGCGACATGACGCCCGAGGAGTTCGACGGGCTCAACGCGATCCTGGAAGCCGCCGGCGTCCGTCACAGCAACGAGATCTATCCCGGCACCATCCACGGCTTCACGATGGCCGACACGAGCGCCTACAGCCCGGACGGTACACAGCGCCACTGGGACCGCCTGCTGCCCCTCCTCGACCGCACCCTCACGAACTGACCGCTGCGGCCGGGCGGGAGTCACCCGGGTCCCGCCGCCGTCTTCGCGGCTCGGCGGGACCCGGACGACCGCTACTGCGGATACAGGGCCGACTGTGCGCTCTCCGAGTCCGGGCGCCAGTACGACACGCGTGCCGTCCTGGTGTCCACGTGCACGCCCGGTGCGGGGACTTCGAGGAGTGCGCCCTCGCCCGTGTCCCTGGGCTCGTTCTTGCCCGCCGGGGCGATGATCAGGTCCTTCTCCAGCGGGCTGGCCTCCTTGTTGCCCATGCGGGCGAGCAGGCCCGCGTACGCCTGCCTGCCCGGCGCCAGGACGATCGGGTTCTGCGGCTTCGAGCTCTTCACCGGCGGCAGGAAGGGCTGGTCGTTGCCGAACTTCACCGCCGGGTACTGGTACAGCTTGCACGGCCTCGTACCGGTGTTGGTGATGACGAGTTCCAGCCGTGAGTCGTCCTTCACCGGCGGCAGCGCCCAGTCCACCTTCACCTCGGTGTTCAGGTCCTGGCAGATGCCGTCCTTCGGCTCCCAGTCCGTCTCGCCCGTCGTGCCCGGGGGCTCACTGGCAGACGGCGAGCCGTCCTTGCTGCCCGAGTCGCCCGGCTCTGTCGACGGCGACGCGGGAGCGGTGGTGGGAGCGGTGGTGGGGGGTGTCGTGGGGGCGCTCGTGGGTGTCGTCGGCGGGGTCGCCGACGGCGCCGTGCCCCGCCTCGTCGTCGGTCGGCCCACAGGCCGTGGCCGAAAGAAGGGCGGCGGCGGTCAGCCCGAGGGCGCCGAGCCTCCATGTGCGGTGGGTACGAAGGGTTTTCCTGCTGACGGTGCTCATTTCACGTTCCCCCGTGACTCTTGGCCTGCGTTCCTTCACGCTGCGTCGCTCAGGATGAGGCTGCCCGTCGTCGGAATCACGACCCCCGAGGGGATCGTTACCGATCGCGGACAAGGAACGGACCCTTCCGGGCCGGTGGCCGGATTTCGTGGGCTTGCGGGGGCTTGCGGGGGCTCTACTGCCCCAGTCGGTACCTGACCTTCTTGATCAGTTCGTTCAGATCCGGCTGTCGCAGCAGGCTGTAGTGGTCCGCGTCCAGCTCCACCACCGTCGGCGGGCGCGTCGACCAGCCCTCCGCGTTCTCCAGGAACGAGTAGTCGTCGCCGGACGCCTTGAAGAGCGTCACCGGGCACGCCACTTGGCGTTCCGTCAGCTCCCGGAAGGTGTACGTGAACTCGAACGTCTCCTCCACGATCGCCACGATCCGGCCGATCAGATCCGGGTCCAGGGCCGGGAAGTCGGCAGCCACCCGTTTCACGAAGCCCTCCCGGTCGTCCGCCCGTACCGTCGGGTCGATCGTGCCCGCGAACACCGAGTACAGGATCGTCACGAACGCCGGGTTCCCGTAGTTCGCTCCCCCGTCTCCGACGAGCGGACCTTCGGCGAGCCCGGCGCGATCAGGAACAGGTTCTCCACCTGCTCCCCCGCCGCCTCCAGGAGATGCGCCGACTCGAAGGCGACCCTCGCGCCGAACGAGTAGCCCCAGAGCGTGTACGGGCCCGCCGGCTGGCGGCGCCGTATCGCCTCCACGTCCGCCGCCGCCATCTCGCGGATCGTCGCGTACGGCTCCTCCCCCGGTTGATGCCGTACGCCTGCACCCCGTAGAACGGGCGGTCAATGCCGAGCTCCTCCGCCAGGTGCCGCAGGTTCATCGTGTAGCCGCCCAGGCCCGGCCAGCAGAAGACCGGCGGCCGCGCACCGGCCGCGTGGAGCCGGACCAGGCGGGAGGCGGGGTCGCGGCCGCGCCGTCCAGCCGGTGGGCGAGCTTCTCGATCGTCGGGCGGTCGAAGAGGATCTGGAGCGGCAGCTCGGAGCCGAACTCGCGGTTGATCCTCGTGACCAGCGCGACGGCGATGAGGGTTGCCGCCCGACTCGAAGAAGTCGTCCAGGACCGAGACCGCCTCGACGTCCTCGTACTTCAGTGCCGCCGCCCAGATCTCCGCGAGCCGGCTCTCCGTGCGGGTGCGCGGGAGGACGTGCGGGCGGCCGTGCAGGCCGGCGTTGACCACGGCCAGGTCGGCCAGTGCCTTCGTGTCCACCTTGCCGTTCGCCGAGAGCGGCAGCCGGTCCAGGACGACCACCCGGTTGGGGATCATGTAGTCCGGCAGGTGGTGGACCAGATCGTCGCGGATCAGCTCCGCCGGGCCCTTCATGTGGACGGTGTCCTCGTACATGCCCTCGCTCAGCCGCTGCTCCTCGGCGACCCGGCCGCCCACGAAGAAGTACGAGGGGCCGGTCGGCCGGCCCGCCGCCGTCAGGATCTCGTCCGTCCGGCGGGCCGCGGGCAGCGGGTGGCCGGACTTCGAGCTGTAGCCGGAGGACATGAACCCGAGGCCGTGGTCGCCGAGTTGAAGGCGCTGGAGGGCCCGTCCGAGGTCGACGTACGCGCGGGCGTCGTCCGTCGTCCGGCTGATCACCGTGATGCCGAGCCGGGCCCGCTCGTACACCGCCTGGTTGATCGCGATCACGTGCTTCTTCTCGATCAGGGAGGTGGAGATCGGCCGTAAGTCCCCGTTGATGTAGGCGTATTGGGATTGGGGAGGTCGGTCACCCCGTCTCCGTGCGCCTGGACGTACACGTCGATCTCCGGGGGCGTACGGGACTCCTCGTCGTACGGGATCACCTCCCAGGTGCCGTCCTCGCGCGGCCTGACGTCCAGGCCGTAGCCCGGCAGGATCTCCTCGAACAGGCCCACCATGTGGCCCGTCTCGATCTCCAGGACCTCCTGGATGTTGTTCCGGTAGACCGGTTCGATCGCCGAGCGCAGGCCCCGGAAGGACAGACCGAGGTAGGGGCCGGTCGCCGCCGCCCCGGGAGTTCCCGGCCCTCCCCGTCCATCAGGTACAGCTGGTGACGGACGGGGTGGTAGTAGTACGTGCCCGGCTCCAGGCCCGCGATGCCGCGCAGCTCCACGTACAGCTGGGTCGCGTACAGCGCGCCCGGTGACGCGTATCCGTACTTCGGGAGCAGCCGCTCCTCGCTCGTGAACTGGCCGAACCACCGCAGGATCTCCCCCAGGTCCGCCGCCGTCAGGCTGCCGACCGCCCGGGATCCGACGCCCTCCGGGCGACGGGCCAGGGCCGCCAGGACGTCCGCGCGCGTGACCTCCCCGCCCTCGTAGAAGCGGTACGTCTTGCGGGCGAAGACCGTGCGGCGCATCCGGTCCGAAGGCGTGGCGCCGGGGAGCACGACGGCGGGGCGGCCGGCCAGGTCGGCGTCGGGGCGGGTGCCGGCGTTCGACAGCTGCGCCTTGACCTGGAGCTTCGACTCCTTGGACTGGTGGTGGGCGCCGTGGTTGCCCTGGTCCATCAGGGCGGCTTCCTTGGGTGCCAGCTCGACGCAGGCGACGAGGTTCTGGAAACCCGTGCGGGGCTCGTCCTTGACGATGACCGCCGCGTTCCGCACCCAGTCGTGGTTCTCGATCGCCAGCGCGATCTCGTCCAGTTCGACGCGGAAGCCGCGCAGCTTGATCTGGTTGTCGGCGCGGCCGGCGAACTGGACGGTGCCGTCCTCGTTCCAGTGGGCCAGGTCGCCGGTGCGGTAGAGGCGCTCGCCGGTGTCGGTGGTGAGGAAACGCTCCGCCGTGAGCTCGGGGCGGTCCAGGTACCCCCGCGCCACCTGGACCCCGCCTATGCACAGTTCCCCGTCGCGTATGTGGAAGGTCGTGTCGTACGCCGGTCTGCCGATCGGTATCGCCGTGGGGGCCGCGGCGTCCGGATCGGTGACGGTGGCGCGGTCCACCGTGTGCGAGGAGGCGTTGATCGTGCACTCGGTGGGGCCGTAGAGGTTGATCAGCTCGGCGGCGGGGAGCTCGGCGAGAAGCTGCGCGGCGAGGTTGCGGGAGAGGATCTCGCCGCCCGAGTAGACCCGGCGCAGAGTGGTGCAGGTGGCGAGACGCTCGGTGTCCACGAGGGCCTGGAGGAGGGGGGACGCCCTGGAGCATCGTCGCGCCATGGGCGCGGACCGTGTCGATGAGGGCCTCGGGGTCGCGGTGGACGCCCGGCGGGCCCACGGCGACGCGGGCGCCGACGGCCGGGGCGAGGATCTCCCACTGGGCCGCGTCGAAGCTCATCGGGGTCTTCTGCAGGACGACCGCGCCCGGGGCGAGGTGGTGTTCCGCCGCCATCCAGCACATCTGCGCCGCGATCGAGCGGTGCTCGACCATGACGCCCTTCGGCCTGCCCGTGGAGCCCGAGGTGTAGATGACGTACGCGAGGTCCGTCTCCCGGATGTCGTACGGCTCCGGCTCCTCGCCCGCGGTGCGCCAGGCGTGCTGGACGGCGTCGCCGAGGGTGACCACGGTCGTACCGGGCGGGGCGAGGTCGGTGACGCGGGCGCGGAGGTGGTCCTGGGTGACGACGATGCGGGCGGCGCTGTCCTCGATCATGTACCGGACGCGTTCCTCCGGGTAGTCGGGGGAGAGGGGGACGTAGGCGGCGCCGGAGCAGACGGTGCCCCAGGTGGCGGTGATCAGTTCGAGGGAGGGGTCGGTGTGGATGCCGACGCGGTTGTCGGCGCGGGCGCCGAGGTCGCGGAGGTACTGGGCCAGGACCAGGGCGCCCTCGGAGAGCTCCCGGAAGGTGAGGGTGTCGCCCTCGTGGGCGACGGCGGCGGTGGCGTCGGGGTGGTGCAGGGTCTCGGAGTGGAGGAGACGGTCGAGCGTGCGCATGGGTGTCCCTTCTTGGGTGCGGATACGCTGCTGCGCCCGCCGCCGTTGTGGCAGCCGCGCCCACCACGTTGTGGGCAGCTGTTCCGCTGGGGCGGAACGGGTGGGCACAACGGAACGGCGCCCCTTGCCGGGCCTAGGCTTCCGCGCCTGAACCCGCACCGGGTGCGCGCCGCACGTGTTGGTGCGGGTCCAGGCACAAGGGGCGGAGGCGCCGCCAGAGGGCGCCGTCCCGTGTGCCCACCCGTCCCGCCCTGCGGGACGATTGCCCACACGGCGGGTGGGGGCGGGCGCGGGCACGGCCCACACGGAGGTAGCGAGGGTGCGGGCGCGGCCCACACGGAGGTCGCGAGGGTGCGGGCGCGGCCCGCGCGGCGGGTGGCGAGGGCGCGGGCGCGCCCCGCACGGCGGGGCGGGTGGGCCCGGCCCGCACGGCGGGGGGCGCGGGCGCGGCGTCCTGCGGGGCGCGGCCCTCGCGCGTGCGGACGCGGCGTCCTCCCGGGCGCGGCCCGCACGCGGGTGGCGCGGGTGCGGCGTGCTGCGGGGCGCGGCCCGCACGGCGCGGAGGTTCGGGTCAGCGGTAGATGAGGAGTTCTTGTTCCGTCGCGCCCCTCAGGTCGTAGCGGGTTCTTACCAGGGGGCGGCCCGCGTAGATGCGGATCAGGGTCGACGCGTCGCCCTTGAAGGTCGCTGCCGGCCGGCCCTCCACCTCGTTGCCCAGGGAGACCCGGGCCGTCGCGCCGCCGTCCGCCAGGACTCCCACCAGGCGCGGGGTCTCCCGCTTGCGGCTCGTGACCGTCAGGAGCGGGAGCGCCAGCTCCAGCGCCTTGCCGCAGTAGGCGCCCGGTTCGCCGAAAGCCTCCCGTACATCGCCCGCGTGGACCCATTCCCCGAGCGCCACCGCGTCCAGCCGGCCGTCCTCGCGTGCGGCGATGACCGGTCCCGCCTCCGTCAGGCCGCGTTCCAGTTCGTCGAGGATCCGGCCCAGCGGCCAGTCCTCGCGCTCGGCCACGTCATAGGCGTTCGCCTCCGGCAGGAACACGCCCTCCTCCAGGCGGTCCTCGACGATCCTGACCAGGGCCGCCCCGCAGTGGGCGAGGACCTGCCGCGCCGTCCACCCGGGGCACGCCGTGCGGAGCTCGTACGCCTCCTCGGGTGTCCGGCGAAGCAGCGGCATCAGCAGGTCCCGCTCCGTTCTCAGGAGCCGGTCCGGGAGCCACGGGTCACGCCCGTCATCGTTGGTACACATCATCAGTAGCGGTAGTGGTCCGGCTTGTACGGGCCCTCCACCGGGACCCCGATGTACGACGCCTGCTCCGGGCGGAGGGTCGTCAGGCGTACGCCGAGGGCGTCCAGGTGCAGGCGGGCGACCTTCTCGTCCAGGTGCTTGGGGAGGGTGTAGACGCCCACCGGGTAGTCCGAGGTCTTCGTGAACAGTTCGATCTGCGCGAGCGTCTGGTCCGCGAAGGAGTTCGACATCACGAAGGACGGGTGGCCGGTCGCGTTGCCGAGGTTCAGGAGGCGGCCCTCGGAGAGGACGATGACGACCTTGCCGTCCTCGAACGTCCACGTGTGGACCTGCGGCTTGACCTCGTCCTTCACCACCCCCGGGATCTTCGCCAGGCCGGCCATGTCGATCTCGTTGTCGAAGTGGCCGATGTTGCCGACGATCGCCTGGTGCTTCATGCGGGCGATGTCGGACGCCATGATGATGTCCTTGTTGCCGGTGGTCGTGATGAAGATGTCGGCCGTTTCGACGACGTCCTCCAGGGTCGCGACCTGGTAGCCGTCCATCGCCGCCTGGAGTGCGCAGATCGGGTCGATCTCCGTCACGATCACGCGCGCGCCCTGGCCACGCAGCGACTCCGCCGAGCCCTTGCCGACGTCTCCGTAGCCGCAGACGACCGCCGTCTTGCCACCGATCAGTACGTCCGTCGCGCGGTTGATGCCGTCGATGAGCGAGTGCCGACAGCCGTACTTGTTGTCGAACTTCGACTTCGTCACGGCGTCGTTCACGTTGATCGCGGGGAAGAGGAGCGCGCCCTCGCGGTGCATCTCGTACAGGCGGTGCACGCCCGTCGTGGTCTCCTCCGTCACCCCTCGGATGCCGGTGGCGATGGTCGACCAGTCGAGTGCGCTGTTCTCCAACAGGGCCCGCATGACGGCCAGTTCCTCGTTGGAGGCCTCGGGCAGCTTGCCGGTCTTCTGGTACTCGACGCCCAGGTGGACCAGGACCGTCGCATCGCCGCCGTCATCGAGGATCATGTTGGGGCCGTCGGCGTCCGGCCAGGTCAGCGCCTGCTCCGTGCACCACCAGTACTCCTCCAGGGTCTCGCCCTTCCAGGCGAAGACCGGGATGCCGGCGGCGGCGACCGCGGCGGCCGCGTGGTCCTGCGTCGAGTAGATGTTGCAGGACACCCAGCGGACCTCCGCGCCGAGCGCGACCAGGGTCTCGATGAGGACCGCCGTCTGTACGGTCATGTGGAGGGAGCCGGTGATGCGTGCACCCGCGAGCGGCTGCGTCTCCGCGTACTCCCTGCGGATCGACATCAGGCCCGGCATCTCGTGCTCGGCGAGCGTGATCTCCTTGCGGCCGAACTCGGCCAGCGAGATGTCGGCGACCTTGTAATCGGTGAACTCAGACATGTACAACGCTCCTTGCGCTGAGGATGGTTCGGTGGATTTCGAGGGCCGCCGTCGACTTGTTCAGCGTGATGTAGTGCAGTCCCGGCGCTCCCTCGTCGAGCAGCCGCAGGCCCATCCGCGTCGCGTGCTCGACGCCGATGCGGTACGCCGCCGCCGGGTCGCCCTTCGCCGCCTCCAGGCGGTGCGCCAGGTCCTCGGGGAACGCCGCGTCGCTCAGCTCCGCGAAGCGCCTGATCTGGCGTACGTCGGTGGCCGGCATGATCTCCGGGATGATCGGGGTGTCGCAGCCGGCCGCCGCGACCCGGTCCCGCAGCCGCAGATAGTCCTCCGGGTCGAAGAACATCTGCGTGATGGCGTAGTCGGCGCCCGCCCGGCACTTCGCGAGGAAGTGAGCGAGGTCGGATGCCGGGCTGCCGGACCTCGGGTGCCCCTCGGGGAAGGCCGCCACGCCGATGCGGAAGTCTCCCAACGACCGGACGAGGGAGACCAGTTCGTGCGCGTACGTGAATCCCTGCGGGTGCGGGGTCCACGGCCCGCGCGGATCGCCCGGCGGGTCTCCGCGCAGGACCAGGACGTCCCGTACACCCGCGTCCGCGTACGCGCCGATGATCGCCCGCAGTTCCGCCACCGAGTGTCCGACGGCCGTCAGATGGGCCACCGGGCGCAGGATCGTCTCGGTCGCGATCCGCTTCGTCACCTCGATGGTCCGGTCGCGGGACGAGCCGCCCGCGCCGTACGTCACCGAGACGAAGTCCGGGGACAGGGCCTCGACCCGGCGGATCGCCTCCCACAGGGTCCGCTCGCCCTTGTCCGTCTTCGGCGGGAAGAACTCGAACGAATAGGTGGGGCTCACCTGCGGCCTCCCGCGTTGAAGTAGCTCGCCTCCGGGTGGTGGACGACGATCGCGTCCGTCGACTGCTCGGGGTGCAGCTGGTACTCCTCCGACAGCTCCACCCCGATCCGCTCCGGACGGAGGAGAGCGGCGATCTTCGCCCGGTCCTCCAGGTCGGGACAGGCCGGATAGCCGAGGGAGTAGCGGCAGCCCTGGTACTCGGTGCGGAGCATGCCCTCGATCCCGGCCGGTTCCGCGTCCCCGGCGATGCCCCACTCCGCGCGCACCCGCGCGTGCCAGTACTCGGCGAGCGCCTCCGCCAACTGGACGGAGAGGCCGTGGAGTTCGAGGTAGTCCCGGTAGGCGTCGGCGGCGAAGAGCCTCGCCGTCTCCTCGCCGATCCGGGAGCCGACGGTGACCACCTGCATCGCGACGGCGTCGATCTCGCCAGAGTCCTCGGCGCGGTGGAAGTCGGCCAGGCAGAGGCGGCGGCCCCGCTGCTGGCGGGGGAAGGAGAAGCGGGTCCGCTCGCCTCCGTCCTCGTCCAGGATGATCAGGTCGTCGCCCTTGGACACACAGGGGAACCAGCCGTGGACGACGGCTGCTTCGACGAGGCCCTCGCGCTCGACGCGGTCGAGGAGCGCCCGCAGCCGCGGCCGGCCCTCCGACTCGATCGTCTCGGCGTCCTTCAGGCCCCACTGGCCCTTGAAGAGGGCGGTCTCGTCGAGCCAGGAGGCGTACTCGGCGAGCTGGATGCCCTTGACGACCCTGGTCCCGAGGAAGGGGGGCTCGGGTACGGGGTTGTCGGCGGCGACGTCGGAGCGGCCGGCCGGCTCCGGCTCCCGGACCTCCGCCGCGAGCAGCGGGGTCTCGCGTTTCGGCACCCGGCGCTGCTTGAGCGGGGGGAGTACGGCTCCGGGGACGCCGCGCTTGACGCCCATGAGCGCGTCCATGAGGCGCAGGCCCTCGAAGGCGTCGCGGGCGTACCGCACCTCGCCCCCGTACAGCTCGTGCAGGTCCTGTTCGACGTACGCCCTGGTGAGGGCGGCGCCGCCGAGGATCACGGGGAACGTCGAGGCGAGTCCCCGGCCGTTCAGCTCCTCCAGGTTCTCCTTCATGATCACGGTGGACTTCACGAGGAGGCCGGACATGCCGATGACGTCGGCCCGGTGCTGCTCCGCCGCCTCCAGGATCGCGGAGACCGGCTGCTTGATGCCGATGTTGACGACGTTGTAGCCGTTGTTGGAGAGGATGATGTCGACGAGGTTCTTGCCGATGTCGTGGACGTCGCCGCGGACGGTGGCGAGGACGATCGTGCCCTTGCCGTCGGCGTCCGTCTTCTCCATGTGGGGTTCGAGGTACGCCACCGCGGTCTTCATGACCTCGGCGGACTGGAGGACGAACGGCAGCTGCATCTGGCCGGAGCCGAACAGTTCGCCGACCGTCTTCATGCCGTCGAGCAGGATCTCGTTGACGATCTCCAGGGCCGGGCGGGCCGCCAGAGCGGCGTCCAGATCCGCCTCCAGACCGTTCTTCTCGCCGTCGATGATGCGACGCTTGAGGCGCTCGTCCAGCGGCAGGGCGAGGAGCTCCTCGGTCTTGCCGGCCTTCAGGGACTTCGCCGTCGCCCCCTCGAACATCTCCAGGAAGCGCTGGAGGGGGTCGTAGCCCTCCCGGCGGCGGTCGTGGATGAGGTCGAGCGCGACCTCCACCTGCTCCGGTTCCAGGCGGGCGATCGGCAGGATCTTCGAGGCGTGGACGATCGCCGAGTCGAGGCCCGCCTTCACGCACTCGTCGAGGAAGACCGAGTTGAGGACGATCCGCGCGGCCGGGTTCAGGCCGAACGAGATGTTGGACAGGCCCAGGGTCGTCTGGACGTCCGGGTGGCGGCGCTTCAGCTCGCGGATCGCCTCGATCGTGGCGATGCCGTCCTTCCGCGACTCCTCCTGGCCCGTGCAGATCGTGAACGTGAGGGTGTCGATCAGGATGTCCGACTCCCTGATCCCCCAGTTCCCGGTGAGGTCCTCGATGAGCCGCTCGGCGATGGCGACCTTGTGCTCGGGCGTACGGGCCTGGCCCTCCTCGTCGATGGTCAAGGCCATCAGGGCCGCGCCGTGCTCCTTCGCCAGGGCCGTGACCTGCGCGAACCGCGACTCGGGTCCGTCGCCGTCCTCGTAGTTGACGGAGTTGACGACCGCCCGGCCGCCGAGCTTCTCCAGACCCGCCCGCAGGACTCCGACCTCCGTCGAGTCGAGGACGATCGGCAGCGTCGAGGCCGTCGCGAACCGGCCGGCCAGCTCCGCCATGTCCGCGGTGCCGTCCCGGCCCACGTAGTCCACGCACAGGTCGAGCATGTGCGCGCCCTCGCGGATCTGGTCCCGCGCCATCTCGACACAGTCGTCCCAGCGGCCGTCGAGCATCGCCTCGCGGAACTTCTTCGAGCCGTTGGCGTTGGTGCGCTCGCCGATCGCCATGTACGCGGTGTCCTGCCGGAACGGCACATGGCTGTAGAGGGAGGACGCGCCGGGCTCGGGCTCGGGGCGCCGGTCGAGGACGGCCGCGCCCCGCACCCGCTCCACGATCTCCCGCAAATGCTCCGGGCTCGTACCGCAGCAGCCGCCGACCAGCGCGGGGCCGTACTCGCGGACGAACGCCTCCTGCGCGTCGGCCAGTTCGGCCGGCGACAGCGGGTAGTGGGCGCCGTCGGAGGTGAGGACGGGCAGCCCGGCGTTGGGCATGACCGAGATCGGGATACGGGCATGGCGGGACAGGTGCCGCAGGTGCTCGGCCATCTCCGCCGGGCCCGTGGCGCAGTTCAGGCCGATCATGTCGATGCCGAGCGGCTCCAGGGCGGTCAGCGCCGCCCCGATCTCGGAGCCGAGCAGCATCGTGCCCGTCGTCTCCACGGTGACCTGCACGATCACCGGCAGGTCCACGCCGACCCAGTCCAGGGCCCGGCGGGCGCCGATGACGGCCGCCTTCGTCTGGAGCAGGTCCTGCGAGGTCTCGATGAGGAGGGCGTCCGCGCCGCCCCTGATCAGGCCCTCCGCGTTCTGCTGGAAGGCCTCGCGCAGCGGCTCGTACGTGACGTGGCCCAGGGTCGGCAGTTTCGTGCCGGGGCCCATGGAGCCGAGGACCCAGCGGGGCCGTCCGTCGGCGGCGGTGTGCGCGTCCGCCGCCGCGCGGGCGATCCGGGCGCCGGCCTCGGACAGCTCGTACACCTGGTGCTCGATGCCGTACTCGGCGAGCGCGGCCAGGTTCGCCCCGAAGGTGTTGGTCTCGACGCAGTCCACGCCCACCGAGAAGTAGGCGTCGTGGACGGAGGCGACGATGTCGGGGCGGGTGAGGTTGAGGATCTCGTTGCAGCCTTCGAGGTTCTGGAAGTCGTCCATCGTCGGGTCGGCGGCCTGGAGCATCGTGCCCATCGCCCCGTCGGCCACCACGACCCGCTTCGCGAACTCCTCCCGCAGGGACCTCCGTACGACACTCATGTGAGCCCCCTCAGATGGGTGACGAGGGTGGCGGTGCACCCGGCGCCGTACGTCGTCCTGATCCGGTCCAGGAGCGACTCCCGGTGCAGCCGGTACTCCTGCGTCCCCACGTAGTCGAGGACCGTCGCGGCCACCGCGCAGCCCAGCTGCGCCGCGCACCGCTCCGGCACGCCCCACAGCCGGCCGGCGAGGAACCCGGACCGGAAGGCGTCCCCGACCCCGGTCGGGTCGACGACCGCCGCGACCTCCACGGCCGGCACGGCCAGCGGCTCGCGGCCCTCGCCCCGGATGCGGACGCCCGCCTCGCCGTGGGTGGTGACCCAGGTGCCGACCCGGCGGAGCACGTCCGCCTCGGTCCAGCCGGCCTTCTCCAGGAGGAGCGCCGTCTCGTACTCGTTGGTGAACAGGAACCGCGCCCCGTCCACCAGATCCCGCACCTGCTCGCCGTCGAGCCGCGCCAGCTGCTGCGACGGATCGGCGGCGAAGGGAATCCCCAGGTCACGGCAGGTGCGGGTGTGCCGCAGCATGGCCTCGGGGTCGTCCGGGGAGACCAGGACCAGTTCCAGCCTGCCGGTGCGCGCCACTACCTCCCGCAGGTCGATCTCGCGTGCCTCGGCCATTGCCCCCGCGTAGAAGGTGGCGATCTGGTTCTGGGCCCGGTCGGTCGTACAGACGAACCGGGCGGTGTGGAGCGACTCGCTGACGCGCACCGAGTCGGTGTCCACACCGTGGTCCTTCAGCCAGACCCGGTACGGCTCGAAGTCGGCGCCGACCGCGCCCACCAGGGCGGGACGGAGGCCGAGGACACCGAGTCCGAAGGCGATGTTCGCTGCCACTCCGCCACGCCTGACCTCCAGGTTGTCGGCGAGGAACGACAGGGAGACCCGGTCGAGCCGGTCGGCGAGCAGCTGCTCGCTGAACCAGCCGGGGAAGGTCATCAGATGGTCGGTCGCGATGGATCCCGTGACAGCGATACGCATGGCCTACGCCTCCACTGCCTGCTTCAGGGCCTCCACGCGGTCCGTGCGCTCCCAGGTGAACTCGGGGAGCTCGCGGCCGAAGTGGCCGTACGCCGCCGTCTTGGCGTAGATGGGCCGCTTGAGGTCCAGGTCGCGGATGATCGCCGCCGGCCGCAGGTCGAAGACCGCGCTGACGGCCTCCTGGATCCGCTCGTCGGCGAGGGCGCCGGTGCCGAAGGTCTCCACGAAGAGGCCGACGGGCTCGGCCTTGCCGATCGCGTACGCGACCTGGACCTCGCAGCGCCTCGCCAGGCCCGCCGCGACGACGTTCTTCGCGACCCAGCGCATCGCGTACGCCGCCGACCGGTCGACCTTCGACGGGTCCTTGCCGGAGAAGGCGCCGCCGCCGTGCCGGGCCATCCCGCCGTACGTGTCGATGATGATCTTCCGGCCGGTGAGTCCGGCGTCGCCCATCGGGCCGCCGACCTCGAAGCGCCCGGTCGGGTTGACCAGCAGCCGGTAGCCGTCGGACTCCAGGCTGACGCCCTCCTCGACCAGCTCCTTGAGGACGTGCTCGACGACGTACTCGCGCACGTCCGGGGTGAGCAGGCCCTCGACGGAGATGTCGGCGGCGTGCTGCGAGGAGACGACGACCGTGTCGAGGCGGACCGGGCGGTCCCCGTCGTACTCGATGGTGACCTGGGTCTTCCCGTCCGGGCGCAGGTACGGCACGGTGCCGTTCTTGCGGACCTCGGTCAGCCGGCGCGAGAGCCGGTGGGCGAGCGCGATCGGCAGCGGCATCAGCTCGGCCGTGTCGTCGCAGGCGTAGCCGAACATCAGGCCCTGGTCGCCGGCGCCCTGGGCGTCGAGCTCGTCACCCGCGCCCTCGACCCGGGACTCGTACGCCGTGTCGACGCCCTGCGCGATGTCCGGCGACTGGGCGCCGATGGACACCGAGACGCCGCAGGAGGCGCCGTCGAAGCCCTTCGCGGAGGAGTCGTAGCCGATGTCGAGGACGGCCTCGCGCACCAGCTTCGCTATCGGCGCGTACGCCGTCGTGGTCACCTCGCCGGCGATGTGCACGAGACCCGTGGTGATCAGGGTCTCCACCGCGACCCGCGAGGACGGGTCCTCGGCGAGCAGCGCGTCGAGGATGGTGTCGCTGATCCGGTCGGCGATCTTGTCGGGATGTCCCTCGGTCACCGACTCCGAGGTGAAGAGGCGGCGGCTCATGCCTGGGCCTCCACCGGGGTCTTGAAGAAGTGCTGCTCGATGGCACCGAGGGTGCGGATGGACTCGACCTCCAGGGTCTCCATCTGGATCGCGGTGCCGCTCTCCTGCTCCAGGAGGAAGACGAACTCGACGAAGGACAGCGAGTCGATGAGCCGGTTCTCGATCAGGTCGAGGTCGGACGCGATGTCGTCGCGCTCGGGGTGACGCTCGAGGATCCAGTTCTTCACCGTCTGCAGGCCGTCGGCCATGGTTGCTCTCCTTTAGCTGCTGCTAGCTACTGCTGCTGGATACGTAGGGGGTGGGGGCGATGATCGGTGCGGCCACCGCCACCGCGTAGTCCACGTCGTGGCTGATGGACACGGTGATCTCGGTGATGCCGGACTCCGCGGCCATCTCGGCGGCGGCCCGGTGCAGCTCCACGAGCGGCCAGCCGCCCTCGGAACGCCGCACCACGATGTCCGGCCAGGGCAGGAACCTGCCCCTGACCCGTAAGGTCTTGAAAGCCGCTTCCTTGGCCGCGATCCGTCCGCACAGGCTCAGTACGTCGAGCCCGGAGGAGGTACGGCAGTCGGCGAGCTCGCCGGGGGTGAGCATCCGCTCGAAGAACCGCTCCCCGTACTGGGCGAGGAGCCTGCGGACACGGTTGACGGACACGATGTCCATGCCGAGGTTCGCCCACCCCAGGCCGCCCGCCGGCGGGGCGGCGGGACGGGCCGGCACGTCAGATCACCGGCCCGGCCGCGCCACTCGCACCGGCCCTCATGCGGGCGTTCGCGTCGAGCACCGCCTCGGTCGCCGCCTCCCAGCCGCCGTGGCGGCGGGTGAGGGCGGACAGCCAGCGTTCGAGGCCGAAGGCGACGCAGCTGGTGAAGGCCGGTCCGCCGGTCGACGCCAGGGTGATGTCGCAGCGGTCGCCGAAGAAGTTCCGGTGCGTGTTGACCGAGGCGATCGCCAGGTCCTCGTACAGGAACTCGTACTTCACCGGGGTGAGCCGCTGGAGGAGCGCCTTCGAGCCGCCCTTGTCGAAGAACGGGTCGCAGGCGGCCTCCCTGCGCAACGGCAGGTCGAGCGCCGCGGCGAAGGACCCGATGCGGGTGGTGAAGTCGGCGAGGTGCGTCTCGGCGTGCTCGCGCGCACCGATGGCGACGATCTCCCGCATGCGGAAGCCGAGTTGGCGTCGCATGCCCTCGTAGTGGGTCTCCTTGCGGAAGCACCAGGAGCAGATCGTGACGAGGGTGTCGTCGGCGACCTGAGTGCCCTGGTGGTCGAGGTAGACGGCGTAGCAGGACGCCGAGGGCAGTCCGAGGCCGGCCGGTTCGAGGGCGGCGGCGGGCCAGTGCCCGTGCTCGCCGTCGAAGGGGGTGGTGAGGCGGCCCTCCAGGTCGAGCGGGGCGGCGAGGACGGCCTGGTGGGGGAAGTTGTCGTAGTAGTCCAGCTTCGCCAGGTCGGCGGCCGGCAGGAGCGGGGGCATGGTCATCGGGCGGGCGCCCGCGGTCACACCCCAGCTCTCGAAGGTGTCGTCGAGGAGCCGCAGCAGGCGGGTCCCCTCCGGGCCGAGCGAGGGGAGGCCCCTCGTGTCCCCGACGGTTCCGGGGGTCGTCACGGTCATGGTCGGTGCACCTCTCGGGTGAGGGTGTCGCTCAGACGACGGGCAGGGTGTCGTCGGAGAAGATCCCGGTCTTCAGGAAGAAGGCGAGCGGCTTGCGGATCGCCTTGCGCTCGTGGGGGCGGCGGCTCTCGTCGGCGACCAGCGCGTTGCGCAGGGCCAGCGGGTCGGGGATGCCGGCGTCGCGGTACACGTGGGGGTTGTAGAGGGAGTTGACGCTGTAGACGACGTACCGCTTGAGGTACGCCTCCACCTCGCGGACCCGCTCGGCACTCACCGCCTGGCACATCCGGCCGTACAGGAGGGAGACCAGCTCGCGCCCGAAGGCGATGTGCCGGGACTCGTCCTGGTGGTGGATGCGGTTGACCTCGCGGATGGTGTGGCAGAGCGAGGCGTCCTTCGCCATCCGGGAGTTGTAGTGGTCGACGAGCTCCTCGAAGAACAGGATGCGGGTGAAGACGAGGAAGTTCTCGACCTCGGGCTCCCAGGCCGCGTCGGCGCGCATCGCGGTGGAGCCGTAGATCTTGTGGCCGTAGCGGCGGCAGAACTCGGAGAAGAACCACATGTGTTCGTTCTCCTCACCGATGAAGTGGTGGAAGAAGTCCGAGGGCACCTCGAAGCCGGGCATGTGGATGCGGCCGACGACCTCGATGAGGAGTTCGCGGATGCCGTGCACGTTGAGGCTGTAGAAGTTGATGGACTCCCACTTCGACAGGCGCTGAAGCGTTTCCTCATCGAGGGCGTCGTAGTGCCGGGTGCCGTAGACGGTGAGCAGCTCCGGGGTCATCCAGAAGCGGTTCTCCTCCAGCGTCTCGGGCCACTGGAAGGTCTGGTACGGGTTGTAGTAGTCCTCGACGGAGCGCTCGCTGAGCCGCGCGAGGACCTCCATGAACCGGTCGGTGACGGGCAGGGGGGCGGTCACGCCCATGATCAGGCTCCTTTTTTTTGGGGCTCGGTTCCCCTCCGGGGGCCTTGAGCCGGGCTCACGCGTCCGTGCGTGCTCGCTCCCTCGTCCCTCGGGAGCTCCGCGCGCTCGGACGCGTTCCCCCGACGGCCCCTTCGGCTCACTCGCCGGCGCAGGGGGACCGGGCCCCGGTGGGTTTCAGGGACGGACTTCGTACACGGCGTTCACGGGCGTCTCCGTCGCACGCCGCCAGCGGGTGAAGCCGGCCTCCTCCGCGATGGCCCGGAAGGCCTTCTCGCCGGAGTGGTTGCCGAGTGCGTGCGGGCCGCGCTGGGCGACCGCGACGGGCAGGCACATGACGGCGGACAGGGCCATGAACATGCGGGCGGCGGGCGTCTGGACGTCGATGTCCTGCGGGGACACGTTCGACTCGACGAGCATCCACGTGCCGTCGGCGTCCAGGGACTTGTGGACGTGCTGGGCGGCGGCGACCGGGTCGCCCATGTCGTGCAGGGCGTTGAAGAAGCAGACCAGGTCGTAGCCGGAGCCCGGGTAGTCGTCGGCCGACGCGACCTCGAAGACGACCCGCTCGGAGAGACCGGCCTCCTCGGCGAGCTCCCGTGCGATCGAGATGGCCTCCTCCGAGTAGTCGAAGCCGTGGACGGTGGCGTTCGGGAAGGCCTTCGCGATGAGCAGCGTGGTGTGACCGACGCCGCAGCCGACGTCGGCGACGGTGCCGCCGGCGGCGAGCTTGTCGGTGACCTGGTGGAGGGCGGGCAGCCAGTCGGCGACGAGCTTGTGCTCGTACGTCGGCTGGAAGAAGGAGCCCATGCCGGTGTCGAGGGCCGCGTCGTGCTCGGCCCAGCCGACGCCGTCACCGGTGCGGTACGCCTCCACGAGCAGGTCCTCGGTGGCGTACAGCGCCTTGAGGGCGGTGAAGAACCCGGCGGCGTACGTGACGGCCTTGGGGTCCGCGAGCACCTCGACGTGGTCGGCGGGGAGCGTGTACGTGAGGGAGCTGGGGTGTCGCTCGACGTACCCGGCGGAGAGCTGGGCGTGCAGCCACTCCTCGATGTACCGCTCGTTGGTTCCGGTCGCCTCCGCGAGCTGCCCGGCGGTGAGCGGGCCCTGCTCGGCGAGCGCCCGGTAGAGGCCGAGGCGCTGGCCGAGGGAGACGGTCAGTCCGCGGACGGCCGCGCCGGCGTCGGTGATGACCCTCTGGTGGAAGTCGTGGGCGCTCATGCGGCCGTCTCCTCCTCGTACGTGGGCGTGTCACAGGTGAACAGGAAGGAACGGGGCACGCGCGGGACCGACCGCGCCGGTACCGGGTAGGGCCAGCGGTCGAAGTCGGCGCCCGGCTCACCGGGCTGCCTGACCTCGCGTACGGCCCAGCCGCAGTCGGCGAGCAGCGCCTCGGGCTCCTCGGTGCCGAAGAGCCACGGGTTGCCGTCCTCCTTGAGCGCGCTCATGAAGGTCCGGGCCAGCGGGTTCTCCAGGGCGGCCCTGGAGATGACGTCGCCGAGCAGCACGGAGCCGGGAGCGGCGTGCGAGGCGAGCGTCGAGATGAGGGTCCGTACGGCCTGCTCGGGCAGGAAGAACAGCAGTCCCTCGACCACCCACAGGACGGGTTCCTCGCTCTTCCAGCCCGCCTCCTTCAGGGGGCCGGTCCAGTCCTGGGTCAGGTCGACCGGGATCGGTATCCGTGTGCGGCCGGCGGGCTGCGGCTCGCCCTTGAGCATCTCGGCCTTGGCCTCGAGGAGGGCCGGGCGGTCGAGCTCGTAGACGGTGACGCCGTCGGGCCAGGGCAGCCGGAAGAAGCGGGTGTCCATGCCGGCGGCGAGGAAGACGACCTGGCGGATGCCGCGCTCCTCCACCGCCTTCACGATGGCCCGGTCGAGGTAGGTGGTGCGGATGGCGAGGAACGGCACGATGCCGCCCCCGTCGTAGCGCGCGAGCAGTTCGAAGCCGATCTCGTCGGCGACGGTGCGCGCGTAGGGATCGGCGAACAGCCGGTCCTCGCGCTCGGTCTCCAGGGCGCGCGCGGCGGCGGTCCACTGGGCGGTGCGGGATACGGCCTCCACAGGAGGTCCCCCTTCACTTGGGTTTCGGAGATACGGACGGCCGTGTTCAGGGGCCCGACGAAGGACGGTTCCGTCAGGCGCTCATGACCGGGACACAGGTCTTGGCCGGTCGCACACAGGCGACGGGGTCCTCGGCCGCGGGCATCGACGACAGATGGTCGGCCTCGGAGTCGGCGGGGCGCCGGCGGAAGATGCTGTGCAGGATCATGCTGAACACGGCCGTCCCGTCGGAGGCCACCAGGGTGCACCGCGGTTTGACGGTGCCGGTGGCGGGATTGAACGGCGACGGGGTGGAGCCGAGGATCTCGACGCGCGCGGTGAGGACGTCACCCGGGCGGACGGGCCGCAGGTAGCGGACCTCGTCGATGCCGGGCGAGCCCATGCAGGCGCTGTAGGCGAGCAGTCCGTCGACGTAGCGGCGCATGAACATCGCCTGGGTGTGGAACCCGCTCGCGATCAGTCCGCGGAACGGGGACTGCTCCGCGCGCTCGGGGTCCGTGTGGAAGGGCTGCGGATCGAAGCGCCTGCCGAACTCCAGCACCTCCTCCGCCGTGACGGTGACGGCGCCCAGTTCGTGGACGTCGCCGGGCCGGAAGTCCTCGAAGTAGCGCATCGTGCGCCCCCCTTGACCTAGGAGTGGTCTTTCCCTGGCACCCACCAATCTACGAATCAGTCATTTATTTTGTCAACCCAAAAGAAGCATCCGAAGGGTGCTACGCGAGGGCCTGTTCGACATCGGCCCAGAGGTCCTCGACGTCCTCGATGCCGACCGACATCCGCACCAGACCGGGAGCTATCCCGGCCGCGCCCAGAGCCGCCTCGTCCAGCTCCCGGTGGGACGTGGACGCGGGATGCGTCACGAGGGTCTCCACGCCGCCGAGGGAGAGCGCGAGCGTGGCGAGCCGTACGCGCTCGATGAAGGCCCGGCCGGCCTCCCGGCCCCCCGCCGGCTCGAAGGCCAGCAGCCCGCCGCCCGCGGAGAGCACCTTGCCGGCGCGCTCGTACGAGGGGTGGCCCGGGAGCCCGGGGTAGTGCACGGCCGAGACGCCGGGGTGGGCGCCGAGGCGCTCGGCGAGGACGGCGGCGTTGGCGCAGTGCTCGCGCATCCGCAGCGGCAGGGTGGGGATCCCGCGCAGCGTCAGCCAGGCGGCGAACGGGTCGGCGCAGGCGCCGAGTTCGACCGTGCGGGGCCAGACCCGGCGGCGCAGCTCGTCGTCGGCGAAGACGGCGGCGCCGCCGAGGACGTCCGAGTGCCCGGAGAGGTACTTGGTGGTGGAGTGGACGACGATGTCGGCACCGAGCTCCAGGGGGCGGCACAGGACGGGCGAGGCGAGGGAGTTGTCGACGAGGCTCGTCACCCCGAGGGCGCGGGCGGCGGCGAGCAGCCCCGGCAGGTCCGGGACCTGGCCGGTGGGGTTGGCGATGGTCTCCAGGACGAGCAGCCGGGTGGCGGGGTGCACGGCGGCGGCCTCGAACTCGGCGGGGTCGTCGCCGGATATCCGTACGACCTCGATCCCGTACCGCTCGGCCAGGTCGGTGAGGACGGCATGCGTCCCCCCGTACAGGCAGCGCTGGGCCACCACCCGGTCGCCGGGCCGCAGAAGGGCGAGCAGGACGCCACTGATGGCACCCATGCCGGAGGCGAAGGCGAGGGCCCCCTCGCCGCCCTCAAGGCCTGCGAGGGTCTGCTCCAGGGCCCGTACGGTCGGGTTGCCGCGGCGGCTGTAGACGTACGGCCCGTCGGGTCCCGCCATGGCGTCGGCGAGCTCGGCGGCCGACTCGAAGGCGAAGGCGGAGGACTGCACGAGGGGCACGGAGAGCGGCCGACTGCCGTGCTGGAGCGGCTCGTTGACGACGTGGACGGCGCGGGTGTTCAGTTCCATGACGTTCCTTCACGTTCCTTCCCTGATACGGAAAAGGGGCCGCCCGACGTCCGCGCACGGACATCGGGCGGCCCCTTCGGGGCGGGCTCAGACGGAGACCTTCTCGCCCTCGGGGGCGGGGGCGGACGCTCCGGCGACGGCCTTGTCGCTCTTCATCACGAGGAGGGTGATGACACCGCCGAGCGCGGCGATGATCGCGGCGCCGATGAAGGCGGACGAGAAGCCGTCCGTCAGCTTCGGCAGGTTGCCGAGCTGGTCGGCGCCCTGGGACATGGCGACGGCGGTGAGCGCGGCGAGGCCGAGCGCGGAGCCGACGTTGTAGGTGGTGTTGACGATGCCGGAGGCGAGACCGGCCTGCTCCTGCGGGGCGCCGGACATCGCGGTCATCATCGTCGGGATGTAGGCGAGGGACATGCCGAGCGCGGCGACCAGCGAGGCCGGGAGGACGTCGACGAGGAAGGAGCCGGTGGGCGGGACGGCGGCGAGCCAGACCAGCCCGGCGGCGAGGACGAGCAGACCGCCGGCGATGAGCGGCTTGGCGCCGACCTTCATCATGAGCCGGGCCGTGATGGCCGTCATGAAGATCATGAGGAGCACGGTCATCGGGAGCAGCGCGGCACCGGACTCGAAGGCGCCGAAGCCCAGGACCTGCTGGAGGTACAGGTTGAGGAAGTACCACATCGGGATCCAGGCGGCACCGAGCAGCGTCATCGCCAGGTTGGCGGAGCCGAGGCGCGGGACCCGCCAGACGCTGAGCGGCATGAGCGGCTCGCTGATGCTCTTCTGGATCACGAAGAAGAGGACGAGGAGGGCGGCGGCGCCGACCAGCTGGAGGATCGTGCCGGTGGAACCCCAGCCGACCTCGGGGGCGCGGACCACGGCGAAGACGGCGAGCGCGAGACCGGCGGTGACGGCGACGGCGCCGAGGATGTCGACGGAGCCGCGGCGGGACTCGACGTTCGGGAGGAGCTTGGTGGCGGCGAGGGTCGCGAGGCCGATCGGGATGTAGATGATGAAGACCCACTGCCAGCTCATCCACTCGGTGAAGACGCCGCCGAGGAAGACGCCCGCGGTGCCGCCGGCCGGGGCGGCGGCGCCGTAGAGCGCCATCGCCTTGCCGAGCTCCTTCGGGTCGTGCATGAAGAGGATCATCAGCAGGGTCATGGCGGAGGGCGCGATGAGCGCACCGCCGACACCCTGGACGGCGCGACCCGCGATCTCGACCCAGGCGGTCTGCGCGGCGGCGGCCAGGACCGAGCCGGCGATCATGACCGCCCAGCCGGCGACGAAGATCTTGCGTGCTCCGACGAGGTCGGAGAGGCGTCCGCCGAGGAGCAGGAGGCCGCCGAAGACGATCACATAGGCGTTGAAGATCCACTGGAGCTCGCTCTGCGAGAAGCCCAGGTCCTTCTGCATCTCGGGGAGCGCGACCCCGATGATCGACGTGTCCATGATGACCATGAACTGTGCGGCGGCGAGCACGACAAGTGCCCACCAGCGCCGGGGATTGACGGTTGACATTGCCCTGACCCTTCACTCGCTGCGGCCCCCGAGCGGCCCGAACGGGACTCGAGGTATACCCCTAGGGGGTACCTGTGCGGAGCACCGTAGCATACCCATGGGGGGTATGTAAGAGTGAGGTGAGGACGCCGGGAAGCGTCGCTTCCGGGCGAGGGAAGCACCGCCTCCGCGCACCCCGGCGGGCAGAATGCCCCCATGACCGCCGAGGAACACCCCGAGCTGCTCCAGCGCTGGAACACCACCCTGCTCGCCGCCCGCGCCGGCCGTAGGGGTCCGGACCCCGCCCCGTACGGGCAGAACCTGCTCGCCCGCTGGGCCGAGCCGCAGCGCCGCTACCACACGGTCGACCACCTGCGGGCGGTCCTCGGCCGCATCGACGAACTCACCGACCAGGGCGGCGAGGGCGGGGAGTTGGAGCTCGTGCGGCTCGCTGCCTGGTTCCACGACGCGGTCTACCGGCCCGACCGCTCCGAGAACGAGGAGCGCTCGGCCGTCCTCGCCGAGAAGGCGCTCACCGAGGCCGGACTCACCCCCCACGAGGTGGCGGAGGTCGCCCGCCTGGTCCGCCTGACGATCACTCACGACCCGTCCCCGGGCGACCTGAACGGCGAGACCCTCTGCGACGCGGACCTCGCGATCCTGGCGACCGATCCCGATACCTACAGGGGGTATGCGGCCGCCGTCCGTGAGGAGTACGGCTTCGTGCCCGACGAGGCCTTCCGCAAAGGCCGAGCGGCGGTCCTCCGCCAACTCCTCGGACTGCCCCGCCTTTTCCGTACGCCTTACGGTGCGGCGGTCTGGGAGGAGAAGGCGCGGGAGAACCTGGAACGCGAACTCGCGGAATTGACGGACATGTCCGGAACCGCGTGAGCCGACGCCAAACCGTGACGGGGAATGACATCTACCGCCGGTAAGATCATTTTCGTTTGTCTTCACCCGCGAGAGATGCCAGGAAAGAAAAGAACATGAGACTGCGCAGGGTCCTCCCGATTGCCGCCGCGTTGCCGGCCCTCCTCGCGATATCCGCATGCAGCGGCGGTTCGGCGGACTCCGGCGACAAGAAGCCCGAGGCGAGCGCGGAGGCGAGCGCGAAGAAAACGCAGAGCGCCGAGCAGAAAGAGGCCGCGGAGGCGAAACGCCTGGGGGCGTTCGACGGAAAGGCCCTCGAAAAGGTCGCCCTCACCGGGAAGGCCGCGGGATTCGACGCCAAGAAGATCGCCAAGGCGGAGGTCGAGGCCGGCCGCGACATGAAGGCCGACAAGAAGGTCTGCCAGCCTCTCGCCAGTCTGATCGGCGGCTTCACGCACATCCCCGCCGTGAGCGTGGTCCACCGCTCCCTCCAGCCCGGCGACGCGGCCAACGCGACGGTCGGTTCGATGTGGCTCGCCTCCCACTCGGAGGAGAACGCCGCCCAGGTCATGAAGGACCTCCGGACGGCCGTCACGGAATGCCCCAAGGGCTTCAAGACGCTCGGCCTGACCTACGGCAAGGTCGAAAGCCTCCCGGCGCCGAAGCTGGGCGACGAGGCCGTCGGCTACCGGATCACCGGCGACATCGGCAAGCAGAAAGTGCCGATGACGTACACGGTCGTACGCAGCGGAGGCGTCATCTCCGCGTTCTACGGCGTGAACATGCTGGACCAGAAGAAAGCCGCGATCCCGGAGCCGGTGATCAAGGCCCAGCTGGAGCGGATCGCGGACGCGACGGGCTGACACCGCCGCCGCAGGCACGGAGAAGGGGCCGTCCCCAGTGCGATGCACTGGGGACGGCCCCCTTCTCACAGAGGACGACCGGTCAGATGACACTCCCCGATTCCGCCGGGAACTCCGGCGGCCAGGTCTCACGCGGGTCGTACAACGCCTGCCGTTCGCCCATCAGCGCGAACTCCGCCTCCCGCCAGTTCGGATTGCTGCCGACGACGAAGCTGTCGCCGTCGGGCTCCAGCATCCAGGTGTAGGCGGCGTCCTCCGCCGGAATGCCGTGCCGTTCGCTGAGCACGGCGAACTCTGCGGCGGTCGCCCGCCGGATGTGGAGCCCGTTCTCGTAGATGGGCTTGAGGAACATCAGTTCCACATGCCCGATAAAGACCTCGACCCTCGTCGTGGTCCGGTCCTCGAGCAGGGCCTCACTGGTCAGAAAGAGCTGACGGTGCGAGGGGTGGAACCCGCTCACTCTGAAGAGCCGCCCTTCCCGGACGAAATCTGTCACGACCTCTCATTTCCTCAGTCGACCGGCTGGCCGTTGGCGTACTTGAAGCGCTCCGGATAGACGCGCACGACCTTGCCCTCCGAGTTGGTCATCCACCATTCGATGGAGTCCCAGTCGCGGTACCACATCCGGGTGGCCGTACGGAGCTTGACCATCTCCCATGCGGTTCCGTGGCCCGCGGACTGGATGACCTCCCAGGAGCTCTTCTCGATCGTCTCCCCTCGCGCCAGAAGCATGCTCAGCGCCTCGTCGGCGGTCTTGGCGCCTTGGACTCCGTCCAGGGACACCGAGATCTTCACGCCGGGCCTTTCCACCGCGCGCTCCACGCCCACCGTCCACAGGGCGCGTTCCCCCATCCCCATGCTCGCCGGCATGACGATACCGAAGTCCTTGTTGTTGAAGGTGCGCCCGCCGATGGCGGCGGCCAGTCTGTCCGAGCCAGGGTTGACTCCGAGGACGATGTGATCGCCGTCCTTGACTATGTCCTTGAGGATCTCCCGGCACTTGTTGACGACATCGTCGTCGACCGCCGCGACGGAGAACGACGCGAGCTTGAAGGTCGCGGTGTCCGCCACCTCGCACGCCTCGCCGAGCTTCCGGAAGAGGCGGCTGATGATGCCCTGGACGGCGGCCTCGGTCAGACCGATGGTGCGGAGCGCCATGAAGGCGTCCATGAACCCGATGCCCGTCTTGATGGCGGCGTCCATCGCCATCACCCCGGCCTTCGCCGACCGGAAGATCGGGCCCGCGACGAACCAGCTGGCCGCCCAGGCGCAGTCGCCCCAGCTGCCACCGGACAGACCCGGCGTGATCAGCTTGGCGCAGCCGATGAAGTCGCCGAGCAGGACGTCGATCGGGTCGATGCCCGAGTTGAACTCGACCATCGTCAGCGTGACGCTGAGCCGCTTCGTCTCCGCCTTCGTCACCTCGGGGCCGAGGTAGACGGTGTCCGCGTCCGGGCAGCCACCCGTGTACGTCTCCCACGCCGCCATGCACATGAACACGTCGACGTGCGACTTGTACGTGACGTCGGACGTGATCGTGCAGTTGCCGACGTGGAGCCACGGGCTGCAGTTGTCCTTGACGACGTTCTGCGGCTCGCCGATGTACTCGATGTGGTCGAGGACCGCCCACACGTCACTGATGCCGGTGGTGACACCCTGCTGGATCTGCTCGCTGTTACCGCCCTGCTCCGTGCGGTCCGCGATCGCCTGGGCCTCGTTCGCCGCGTCCCACGCGCGTTCCGCGGCACCCTCCGCCGCCGTCGCGTCCTCCTCCGCCTTGGTGGCGGTGGCGCGGGCGCTGGCGGCGTCCTCCTCGGCCTTGGTGGCCACGGCACGGGCGTTGGCGGCGTCCTTCTCCGCCTCGGTGGCCGCCTGGTCGGCCGCGATGGCGTCCTGTTCGGCGTCCATCGCCGCCCACGACGCCGCCATGGCGTCGTTGCCGGCCGACTGGGCGTAGCCGTCGGCACGGTTCGCCGACGCCTGGGCTTCCTTGGCGTCCTTCGCGGCCTGGGTGGCCGAGGCCTGAGCCCGCTCGTACGCCTTGGCGGCACGGAGCGCGTCCGACGCCGCGGCCGCGGACGCCTGCGCCGCGAGCTTCATGTCCGCGGCGGCCTGCGCGGCCAGGGCCTTCGCCTCGGCGGAGAACTCCTCGGCCATGGCGGCCGTGGCGGCTGCCACCGCCGCCTGCTGCTGCGAGATCGTCAGGGACTGCTGCCCCGTCAGCACCGCGAACGCCGCGGAGCTGTCGACCTCCTGGAACGGGCCGCCGAGGCTGATCGCCTCGTTGGCCGGCTTGATCACCGCCGCGGCGGAGTCACGGGCCGCGAGCGAGGACTTCACGGCCGCGAGGGCCTTGCCGGCGGTGGTCGCCGCCCAGGCCGCCGTCTGCAGCGCCTCGGTACGGGCGGCTGCCGCCTCCGTCTTGGCGACCTTCGCCGCCGCGGAGGCCTTGTCCGACTGCTCCTTGGCGCCCTTGGCATCGGCCGCCGCCGCCTCGGAGGCGTCGATGGCCTCGGCCGCCGCCGCGTGGGCGGCCGCCGCGGAACCGGCGGCGATCAGGTAGGACGACCAGGCGGCGTCCGCCGCCGCCTTGGCGCGGGACGCGGAGCCCTGCGCCTTGGTGGCCGCCTCGCGGGCGTTGACGGCGGCTGTGGTCGCCGCGTTCGCCGCCGCGCGGGCATTGGTGGCCGCCGTGGTCGCCGTGTTCGCGGCGGCACGGGCGTCGGTCGCGGCGGCGCGGGAGGCCACTGCCGCGTCCGTACCCTCGTCGGCCGCGGCGTTGGCCTCGAGGGCCGCCGCCTTCGCGTTCAGCGAGTCACGCCGCTGCTCGGCCTCGAGGGCCTTGTCGCGGGCGGCGACCGCGTCGCGTTCCGCCTGCTCGGCGTCGCCCCTGCGGGCCGATGCCGTGGCTCCCGCCGTCTCCGCCGACGTACGGGCGTTGGAGGCGATCAGACCCTGGGCGACGGCGTCGGCCTCGTGGCCCTTCGCCTTGTCCCGCTCGCTCTCCGCGGTGGCCCGGTAGGCCGCCGCGTTGGCGCGCTCCAGCTCGGCCACGGCCCGCTGCGAGGCGGCGTCGGCAGCGGCCTGACGGGCCTGCTCCTCCTCCGCCAGCGCGGTTTCCTTGGCCTTCTTGGCCTTCTCGGCGTTGGCCGCTGCCGAGGCCGCGTAGGCGTCCGCGCTGTCCGCGGCGGCCTTCGCCTGGGCGGCGGCCTCCTGCGCGGCGATCCGGCGGAACTCGGTGTTCACCGCGTGCGCCTCGGTCTTCGCCAGAGCGAGGAGCGCCTCCGACGTGGAGACCGTGGCGTTGGCGGCGTTGAGCGCCGTCTCCGTCGCCTTCGCGGCGGCCGTGGCGGCCGCGCCCGAGGCACGGGCGACCTGCACCGACTGCTGGGCGTACATCAGGCCACGGCCGCGCGGCACCTCGGCGGCGTCCGCGATGGTCCAGGCCTGCTGCTGGCCGGTCACCGCGCGCTGCGCGGCGGCGGTGGCCAGGGCGGCCTGCTCCTTGGCCTTGGTGACCAGTGCCTGGACCTTGCCCCGGGCGTTCGCCAGGTCCGTCTTCGCCTTGTCGAAGAGGGACTGCTTCGGCTTGAGGATGTGGCCCGGGTCGGCTTCGAGCTGGTCGTGCCAGTACTTCTGCCAGCGCAGGATCTGGTCCGCGCGCCACGCCTGGCCGATGGCCTCGATCATGGTGGCGGTGGCGGTCCGGGTGGCGGCGGCGGCGTCGGCCTCCGCCTGCATGATGACGGCGCGCGGAGCGGCCTGACCGGCGTACTCCGCCTCCCACTCGGCCGAGGCCTGCGAGACGGCCTCGCTCAGGGCGTGGCGCGGGTCGACCGGGTCGGCGTGGTTGCACGTCGCCCAGGCCTGCTTGAGGTTCTCGACCTCGACGCGGAACTCGGGCGTGCCTTCGGTGATCTTCTTTGCGGGGAAGCCGCCGTGCCGCAGATAGGTGGCGATGTCCGCGGAGGTCGTACCGCCGAAGAAGCGGGTGTTGCCGACCTCGGAGTCCCGCAGCATGAAGTCGGCCGCGAAGTCGTGCCAGCTGTCCTTGCCGCGGTTCTGCTCGGTGATCTGCCGGGCCTTGGCGATCGCCTCGGCGTTCGCGTTGGTGTGCGCGTCCCAGCCGATGCGCTCCGCGAGCTTCGACTGCGTGGCGTAGGTGTACGCGCTGATGTCGGCGCCGAACTCCGGCGCGTGCAGCGTGATCCCGTCGTCGAACGAGCTCATCGCGTACGGCCGGTTGGCGTCCTCCAGGACCGCCTTCTGGGCCGCGAAGGAGTCCAGGTAGAGGTAACCCGCGTCCCGGTCCTGGTCGGCGGCCTGCCCGAGGGGCATGAACCCGATCCAGCCGCGCTCGCCGATGACGGCTTCCAGACCCGCGTCGCCGCCGGTCAGGCCCTGGATGGCCATGGCCTTGGTCTTGACGCCGCCCGCGTGCAGGGCGACTCCCGCGAGACAGCGGTTGAGGCGCGGGGTGGAGCGGACGTCGCTGATGACGGCGGCCAGCTCGTTGAGCCGGCGCAGGGCGTCGTCGGCGTCGTAGAAGATCTTCCGGACGCCGTCGGAGACCTGCTCGATCGCCGTCGCGAGGGCGGGGATACGGCCCACGATCACGGACGACGAGGGGATGTCGACCAGTGCCCAGAGGCAGTCGTCCACGTCGGACGAGGCCAGGCACTCCTTGACCTTGGCGGCGTCGAGCTGCTCGAAGAGGATCTGCCCGCCGTTGGCGGTCGCCCACTCGACGACGTCGACCGAGACGGCGGCGAGGCCCTTCCGGTAGTCGTCGACACAGGTCTGACCACATGCGTCGAGGAGGATCTTCTCCTCGCGCTCGCCGAGCGCCGGCCAGTTGGAGGCACCGCCCTTGATGGGCGTGGTGCCCTCGTCCAGGGCGGCCTGGTGCGCGGCCTCGTTCTTCTCGCGCTGTTCCTGCTCGGCCTTCTTCGCGGCCTCCTCGGCGGCGGAGCTGTCGCCCTCCGCGTCACCGGCCTTCGTCTCGGCGTCCTTGGCCTCCTGCTCCGCCTCGGCCGCCTTGCGCGCGGCCTCCTCGGCGGCCGCGGAGGACCGGCCGGCCTTCTCGTTGGCCTCGGCGGCGTGCCGTTCGGCGTCGGTCGCCTCACGGTCGGCCTCGGCGGCGGCGGTGCTCGCCGCGTCCGCCGTCAGGCGGGCCGACGCGGCGTCGTTCCCGGCCTGCTCGGCGTGGCCGGCGGCGGCGTCGGACGCCGTCTTCGCACCCGCCTGGGCGGTGGCGGCCTCGGCGGCCGACTCCTGGGCGCGGGTCACGGCCTCGACGGCGCGCACCGAGTCGCTCGCCGCTCGGGCGGCTGCCTCGGCGGCGAGTTTCGCGTCACCGGTGGCCTGCGCGGCGGTCTGCTGCGCGGACTCCGCCGCGGCGACGGCCGCGGTGGCCTTGGCCGCAGCGGCGGCGGCCTGCTGCTCGGCGACCGTCTTCGACGACTGGCCGACGAGCACGGCGAACGCTGCCGCGCTGTCCTTCTCCTGGTACGGCGTACCGATCGAAACGGCGTCGCCCGCGGCGGCGACCGCGGCCGTGGCGCTGTCGCGGGCGGCGAGCGCGGCCTGACCGGCGGCGTAGGCGCGGCCGACGACGGTCGCGGCCGACTTCACGGCCTCGGCGGCGCTCACCCCGGCGGCGGCCGACTCCTGCTGGGCCTTCTTGGCCAGCTCGGTGGCGTTCTCCGAGGCCGTGGCCGCGTTGTCGGCGCGGATCGCCGCGTCCTGCGAGGCGTCGAGGGCGGTGGCCGCGGCGGCGTGCGCGGTGGAGGCCGCGTCGAGGGAGCCGCGGTACGCCGACCAGGCACTGGTCGCGTCGGCCTGGGCGCGTTCGGCGGCACCCTCCGCGGTGGTGGCGGCGGTGCGGGCACCGACGGCGGCCGTGGTGGCCTGGTCGGCGGCGGTCTGCGCGGAGGCGGCGGCCTGGACGGCCTCGTTCGCGGCGGTACGGGCCGCGGTGGCGGCCGCACGGGTCTCGGCAGCCGCCGCGGACCCTTCGGCGGCGGTGGCGGCGGCTTCGAGAGCGGCCGCGCGGGCCGCCGTGGCCTGCTTCGTCCGGAGGGCCTGGACCGCCTTCTCGCGCGCGGTCTGGGCGGCCTTCGCCCGCTCGTCGGCGACCTTCCGCTTCGCCGCGGCGTCGGCGGTCGCCGTCCCGGCGGCCGTGTCGGCGTTCTTGGCCGTCGTCTGCTGGGTCGTCGCCCGCTGCTCGGCCTCCTCCGCCTTGGTCCGCTCGGTGGCGGCCTTGGCGCGGGAGGCGATCGCGGTGGCCTTCTCCACTTCCGCCTTGGCCCGCTCGGAGGCGGCCGTGGCCGCGGCGGTCTTGGCCTTGTCGCGCTTCGTCTCGGCCGTCGTACGCGCGGACTTCGCGACGTCCGCGCTCTCCGTGGCGGCCGTGGCGTTGGCCTCGGCGCTGTCCGCGGCGGCCTTCGCCTGCGCGGCGGCCTCCTCCGCGGCGACGCGACGGAACTCGGTGTTGATCGCGTGCGACTCGGTCTGCGCCTTGGCGAGCAGCGCGTCGCTGGTGGCGATCGTCGCGTTCGCGGCGGCCAGGGCGGTCTCCGTCGCCTTCGCGGCGGCCGTGGCGGCAGCGGCGGAGGCACGGGCCACCTGCACGGACTGCTGGGCGTACATCAGACCCCGGCCGCGCGGCACGTGGGTCGCGTCGGCGACGGCCCACGCAGCCTGCTGGGCGGTCGCGGCCTTCTGGGCGGCGGCGGTGGCCTTGGCCGCCTGCGCCTTCGCCGAAGTGACGAGGGCGGTGGCGTTGGTACGGGCCTCGGCCAGGTCGGCCGTGGCCTTGTCGTAGAACGCCTGGTCGGGCTTGTCCAGGATCGTGTCGGGGTCCTGGGCGAGCGTGTCCTGCCAGTACTTGCGCCAGCTCAGGATCTGGTCGGCGCGCCACGCCTGCCCGATGGCCTGGATCATCTGGTCGGTGGCCTCACGAGCCGCCGCCGAGGCCTCGGCCTCGGCCGTGATGATCGTGGCACGCTGGGGTGCCTGCCCGGCGTACTCCTCCTCCCACTCGACCATGGCGTTCATGACGGGCTCGTTGAGCGTCCGTCGCGGGTCGACCGGGTTCTGCCAGTCACAGGCCGCCCAGGCCTGCTTGAGGTCCTCGACCTCGACGCGGTACGCCGGGGAGTCCTTGGCGAGGGCCTCCTTCGCGAAGCCGCCGCGCCGAAGGTAGGACGCGATGTCGCTGGAGGTCGTACCGCCGAAGTAGTCCCAGGTGACCTCGCTGTCCCGCAGCATGGAGTCCGCGGACCAGTCGTGCCAGTCGTCCTTGCCGCGGTTCTCCTCGGTGACCGCCTTGGCGCGGGCGACGGCGTCGGCGCTCGCCTTGCTGTGCTCGTCCTTGCCGAGGCGCCAGGCGAGTTCGGTCTGGGTGACGAGGGCGAAGTTGACGACGTCCGCGCCGAATCGCGGCGCGTGCCACTCCATGTCCTCGCTGGCCCAGGCCGATTCGCGATAGGCCTTGTTGGCGTCGTCGAGGGCGGTGGTGCGCGCCGTCGACAGGTTGGAGTACTCGCCGGCCGCTTCCTTGTCGGCGTCGGCGGCCTGGCCGAGGGGTCCGTAGCCGATCCAGCCCCGGTCTCCGACGGTGTCGCGGAGCTGCTGTTCGGTGCCGGTCAGGCCCTCGATGGCCTTGGCCTTCATCAGGGGGCCGCCGACGTGCAGCGCCACCCCGGTGAGACAGCGGTCGAGCCGCCGGTCCTGGCCGATGGTGTTGCGGTCGTAACCGGTGTCCTCTTCGGGCACGGTGTCGGCCGCGGCGGGCACGGCCTGGACGAGGCCGGTCAGTACGGCCGAGGCGGTGACCAGTGCCGTCACGCTGACGGCTCTGGCCACGGCGGACCGTAGGCGACGCCGGCGTCTGCCGGCGTCTCTGAGCAATGACATGTTCTGCCTGACAATCTCTCGATCGTTTCGGCAGCATCCCGACATGGGCATGACAGACGGCGGCTCACCGCCCGGACGGGATCCCCCTCGGTACGGCAACTACCGGCGCGCTCGTCTCCCCACGAGCTGGCGCTGCCGCTTACACGGTGACCATGTCACGCACAGATCCACACGGGAAGATCAAATAATGTTCACCAACGGCACGCGGTGCCCCACCGGCGGACAAAACAACCGCCTTTTGATCATCTTGTTACCCGGCGTATCACCCGGCGCAAGAAACCTCCCGGGAACACGAAACGCCCGGCCGGGTGGGTCCCGGCCGGGCGTTCTCGTACGAGAGGGCGGATCACCGCGGATCAGTCACCGCGGGCAGCGCGCTCTACCTGATCACCGGATACATGCTGACCGCGTCTCCAGCCGTGGACACGATGACCTCCACCAAGGAGGTGTGCGACTCGGGATCGTCGCGCGTCGCCCTGCCGACCGTTCCGATTCCGGGGTTGAAGACACACTTGCGGTACGTCGCCGCCGTACCCTGCAGCCACTGCGCGCACTGGTGCTCCGCCATGTCGAAGATCTTCTGGAGCACCTCGTCCGAGGTGTTGGCCTTCCAGATGCCCTTGTCCGGCTTGGTCAACTTGCCACCGTCGAAGTGGTGTTCACGGATGTCGTCGAAGAACCACGGGTTGGTCATCACCTTCCGGCACATCTTCCCCGGGTTGACCTTGTCCCAGCCGCCCGGGTCCTCCTGCTCCGGCTGCTTCTGAGCTTCGTACTGCTCCCAGATGTCGTCGGTGCTGGGCGTCTCCGGGCCGTCCGGGTAGTAGTCGTCCCAGCCGCCGCGGCTGCTGGAAGAGGACGAGGCGCTGAACGACGCCGTGGTGAAGGACGCCGTGGTGAAGGACGCCGGGCCGGCGAACGAGGCACTCGACACCGCGCTCTTCGGCTGCGGGACCAGGCAGGACGGCAGGTTCTTGGCCTGCTTCACCAGGGCGTCGTACTTGGACAGCAGCTTCTGGGCGAGCCTCGACTTCTCGAAGTAGCCGTAGAGCGCCGTCCCGATCCGGTAGAGGGCCTTCGCCACCGCCGGGATCTTCAGGACGGGGACGAGGTGCGCCGCCACGTCGAGGATGGCCCACATACAGGCCTCGAAGTCCCCGGAGGACAGACACTCCTTGATGTTCGCGAGGCCGAACAGCTCAAGCAGGATCGCGCCACCGTTGGCCTTGACCCACTCGATGATGTCCCCGCCGGCCAGATCCCTGGCCGCCTTGTACTCGTCGACGCACTGCTGACCGCAGAGCTGCCTCAGCAGCTCCTCGTCGTCGGCGCCGAGCTGCGGCCCGTCGTACAGGGAGCCCGTCTCGACGTGCTTGGCCTGCTGCGCCAGGACGCTCTTGCGGTACTCCTCCTCCGCCCGCTTGGCGGCCTCGTCGGCCTCCTTCGCGAGGGTCTGCGCGTTCGACGCGGACGTCTCGGCCGCGTCGGCGTCGCTCTCGGCCTGGGTGGCCGTCGAACGGGCGGCGGCGGCGTCGCTCTCCGCCGAGGTCGCCGCCGCACGTGCGCCGGCGGCGTCCTTCTCCGCCTCCGTGGCCGCGCTGTCGGCCGCAGCGGCCTCGCCCATCGCCGCGTTGGCGGCGGACGTCGCGGCGAGCGCGTCCTTGCCCGCCTGCAGGGCGTAGCCGTCGGCGCGCTGGGCGGCGGCCTGGGCGGCCTTGGCCGCCTTCTCCGCCTCCACGGCCGCGGTCTGGGCGCGCTTCACGGCCTGGGCCGCACGCTCCGCGTCCTTGGCCGCCGCCGCTGCCGCCTGGGCGGCGAGCTTGTCGTCGGCCGCCGCCCGGTCGGCGAGGCGCTGGGCCTCCGCCGCGTACGCGGCCGCCTGGGTCGCCTTGGCCTCCGCGGCCTTCGCCTGCTGCTCCGAGAGGGTCAGCGCGCTCTGGCCGGTGAGGACCGCGAAGCCCGCCGACGCGTCGGTCTCCTGGTACGGAGTTCCGATCGCGATGGCCTCGTTCGCCGACGTGGCGGTCTGCGTCGCGGTGTCCCGCGCCGCGCTCGCCGCCGTGGCGACGGCGTACGCGTAGCCGGCCGTCTTCGCCGCCCACTGCGCGGTCTCGACCGCCTCGACGTGCGCGGCCCCCGCTTCCTGCTTCGCCACGAGCGCCGCCGCGGACGCCTTGCGGGACTCCGCCTCGGCGTTCCGCGCGTTCAGCGCGGCCGCCTCGGAGGCGTCGATCGCCGTGGCCGCGGCCGCGTGGGCGGCCGCCGCCGCACCGAGCGCGGTCGAGTACGCCGCCTGGGCGCCGTCGGCCGCGGCCTCGGAGCGCTTGGCGGCTCCCTTGGACTTGAGCGCGGCCGTACGGGAGTTGACCGCGGCCGTGCCCGCCTCGTTCGCCGCCGCACGGGCGTTGGTCGCGGCGGTGGTCGCCTCGTTCGCGGCCGTACGCGCCTCGGTCGCCGCCTGCCGGGTCTCGGCGGCGGCTTCGGTGCCCACCGCCGCGGCCGCGGCGGATTCGAGCGCCGCGGCCCGTGAGTCGGCGGCCCGCTTCTCGCGTTCGGCGACGACGGCACGGTTCCGTGCGAGCCTCGCCTCCTCCTCGGCCTCGGACGCCTCGTCCCGCTTGGTCCCGGCCGTTTCGCCGGCACCGTCCGCGGTGGCGCGCGCGGTGCTCGCCCTGCCCTGCTCCTCCACAGCACGGGCCTCGGCCGCCGAGGCCTTGTCCCGCTCGCTCTCCGCCGTGGCCCGGTGCGCCGCCGCGTTGGCGCGCTCCAGCTCGGCCTCGGCGCGCTTGGCCTGTGCCGTGGCGGCGGCCTGCTTGGCCTCCTGTTCCTCCCTCTCCGCGGTGGCCTTGGCCTCCTGGGCGATCTTCAGGTTCGCCTCGGCCTCGGCCGCGTGCTTGTCCGCGCTGTCCGCGGCGGCCTTCGCCTGGGCGGCGGCCTCCTGTGCGGCGATGCGGCGGAACTCGGTGTTCACCGCGTGCGTCTGGGTCTGCGCCAGAGCCAGCAGGGTGTGGGACGTCGAGACCGTGGCGTTCGCCGCGTTCAGCGCCGTCTCCGTCGCCTTCGCCGCGGCCGTGGCGGCCGCACCGGAGGCGCGGGCGACCTGGACCGACTGCTGGGCGTACATCAGGCCACGGCCGCGCGGCGCCTCGGCGGCGTCCGCGATGGTCCAGGCCTGCTGCTGGGCGGTCACCGCGCGCTGGGCGGCGGCGGTGGCCAGACCGGCCTGCTCCTGGGCCGTGGTGACGAGCGTCCGGACCTTGCCGCGGGCCTTCTCCAGGTCGGACTTCGCCTGGTCGAACAGGGCCTGCTTGGGCTTGAAGATGTGGTCCGGGTCGCGGGCGAGCTGGTCGTGCCAGTACTTCTGCCAGCGCAGGATCTGGTCGGCGAGCCACGCCTGGCCGATGGCCTCGATCATGTTGTCGGTGGCGGCCTTCGTCGCCGCGGCGGCGTCGGCCTCCGCCCGCATGATGAGCGTGCGCTGCGTGTTCTGACCGGCGTACTCCGCCTCCCACTCGGCCGAGGCCTGGGAGACGACCTCGCTGAGGGCGTTGCGCGGGTCGACCGGGTCACCGTGGTTGCACGTGGCCCAGGCCTGCTTGAGGTTCTCGACCTCGACGCGGAACGCCGCGGTGCCCTGGGTGACCTTCTTGGCGGGGAAGCCGCCGTGCCGCAGATAGGTGGCGATGTCGGCGGAGGTCGTACCGCCCCAGAACCGGGTGTTGGTCGTGCTGGCGTCCCGCAGCATGGAGTCCGCCGCGAAGTCGTGCCAGTCGTCCTTGCCGCGGTTCTGCTCGGTGATCTCCCGGGCCTGCGCCAGCGCCTCCGCGCTCGGGTTGGTGTGCCCGTCCCAGCCGAGGCGGGCGGACAGCTTCGGCTGCGCGGAGTACGTGAACGCCATGATCTCGGCGCCGAACTGCGGTGCGTGCAGCGTGATCCCGTCGTCGAACGAGCTCATCGCGTACGGGTGGTTGGCGTCCTCCAGTACCGCCTTGCGCGCCGCGATGCGGTCGATGTACTCGTAGGCGGCCTGCCGGTCCTGGGAGTTGGCCTGGCCCAGTGGCGTGAAGGACAGCCAGGCGAGGTCGCCCATGACGGCGTGCAGCTGTTCCTTGGTGCCGCTCAGGCCCTCGATGGCCGTGGCCTTGGTCCTGGCACCGCCCGCGTGGAGGGCGACGCCGGTGATGCAGCGCTCCAGACGCGGGGTGGAGCGGACATGGCTGATCTCGGCGGCCAGCTCGTTGAGCCGGCGCAGGGCGTCGTCGGCGTCGCGGAAGATCTTCCGCATGCCGTCGGAGACCTTGTCGATCGCCTGCGAGAGGGCAGGGATACGGCCCACGATCACGGACGACGAGGGGATGTCGACCAGTGCCCAGAGGCAGTCGTCCACGTCGGACGAGGCCAGACACTCCTTGACCTTGGCGGCGTCGAGCTGCTCGAAGAGGATCTGCCCGCCGTTGGCGGTCGCCCACTCGACGACGTTCACGGAGACGGCCGCGAGGCCCTTCCGGTAGTCGTCGACACAGGTCTGGCCGCAGACGTCGAGGAGGATCTTCTCCTCCCGTTCGCCCAGCGCCGGCCAGTTGGAGGCGCCGCCCTTGATGGGCGTGTCGCCCTCGGCGAGGGCCTCCTCGTGGGCGGCCTCGTTCTTCTCCCGCTGTTCCTGCTCGGCCTTCTTCGCGGCCTCCTCGGCCGCGGAGCTGTCGCCCTCCGCGTCGGACGCCCTGTCCTCCGCGTCCTTGGCGTCCTTCTCCGATTCGGCCGCCTTCCGCGCGGCCTCCAGAGCCGCCTCGGACGAGCGGCCGGCCTTCTCGTTCGCCTCGGCGGCGTGCCGTTCGGCGTCGGTCGCCTCGCGGGCGGCCTCGGCGGCGATGTCGCTCACCGATCCGGCGGTGGTACGGGCGCTGAGGGCGTCCTTTCCGGCCTGCTCGGTGTGGACGGCGGCGTCGTCGGAGGCGTCCTTCGCGCCCTTCTGGGCGTCGGAGGCCTGTGCGGCGGACGCCTGGGCCCGGGTCGCGGCCTCGATGGCGCGCACCGAGTCGCTCGCGGCCCGGGCGGCTGCCTCGGCGGCGAGTTTCGCGTCACCGGTGGCCTGCGCGGCGGTCTGCTGCGCGGACTCCGCGGCCGCGGCGGCGGCGGTGGCCTTGGCCGCGGCCGCTGCGGCCTGCTGCTCGGCGGCCGTCTTCGACGACTGGCCGACCAGTACGGCGAAGGCGGCCGCGCTGTCCTTCTCCTGGTACGGGCTGCCGAGGGCGACGGCCTCGGCGGCGGAGGTGATCGCCGCCTTGGACGCGTCGCGGGCGGCGAGCGCGGCCTGACCGGCGGCGTAGGCGCGGCCGACGACGGTCGCGGCCGACTTCACGGCCTCGGCGGCACTCGCTCCGGCGGCGGCCGACTCCTGCTGGGCCTTCTTGGCCAGCTCGGTGGCGTTCTCCGAGGCCGTGGCCGCGTTGTCGGCGCGGACCACCGCGTCCTGCGACGCGTCGAGGGCGGTGGCCGCGGCGGCGTGCGCCGACGAAGCCTCGCCCAACGAGGCGTAGTAGGCGGACCAGGCCGTGTCGGCACCGGCCTTGGCACGCTCGGCGGCGCCCTCCGCGGTGGTGGCGGCGGTGCGGGCGCCGACCGCGGCGGTGGTCGCCTGGTCGGCGGCGCTCTGCGCGGCGGACGCGGCCTGGACGGCCTCGTTCGCTGCCGTACGGGCGGCGGTGGCCGCTGCCCGCGTCTCGGCGGCGGCGTCGCTGCCCTCGGCGGCGGTGGCGGCGGCTTCGAGGGCGGCGGCGCGGGCCGCGGTGGCCTGCTTCGCCCGGAGCGCGGCGATCGCCTTCTCGCGCGCGGTCTGCGCGGCCTTCGCCTTCTCGTCGGCCAGCTTGCGCTTCGCCGCGGCGTCGGCGGTCGCCGTCCCGGCGGCCGTACCCGCGCTCGTCGCGGTGGTCTGCTGCGTGGCGGCCTTCTCCTCGGCCGCCTTGGCCTTGGCGCGCTCGGTGGCGGCCTTGGCGCGGGAGGCGACGGCGGTGGCCTTCTCCGCCTCCGCCTTGGCACGCTCGGAGGCGGCCGTGGCGGCGGCGGTCCTGGCCTTGTCACGCTTCGTCTCGGCCGTCGTACGCGCGGACTTCGCGAGGTTCGCGCTCTCCGTGGCGGCCGTGGCGTTGGCCTCGGCGCTGTCCGCGGCGGCCTTCGCCTGCGCGGCGGCCTCCTCCGCGGCGACCCGGCGGAACTCGGTGTCGAGCCCCTGCATCTCGGTCTGCGCCTTGGCGAGCAGCGCGTCGCTGGTGGCGACGGTGGCGTTGGCGGCGGCGAGCGCGGTCTCCGTCGCCTTCGCGGCGGCCGTGGCGGCAGCGGCGGAGGCACGGGCCACCTGCACGGACTGCTGGGCGTACATCAGACCCCGGCCGCGCGGCACGTGGGCCGTGTCGGCGACGGCCCACGCGGCCTGCTGCGCCGTGGTCGCCTTCTGGGCGGCGGCGGTGGCCTTGGCCGCCTGGGCCTTCGCCGAGGTGACGAGGGCGGCGACGTTGGCCCGGTAGCGGGCGAGGTCGGCGTCTGCCCTGTCGTACGTCGCCTGGTCGGGCTGGCCCGAATAGGTGGGGAAGGGCCAGCCGTCGAGAGTGTCCTGCCATCCCTTGCGCCAGAGCAGGAGCTGCTCGGCGAGCCACGCCTGCCCCATGGCCTCGACCAGGTCGTCGGTGGCCTCGCGGGTCGCCGCCGAGGCCTCGGCCTCCGCGCGCATGATCGTGGCGCGCTGGTCGGCCTGACCGGCGTACTCCAGCTCCCATTCGATCATCGCGGTCATCACGGGCTCGTTGAGCCTGCGCGACGGGTCGTACGGGTTGGCGTAGTCACAGGCGGCCCAGGCCTGCTTGAGGTCCTCGACCTCGACGCGGTACTCGGGCGAGTCCTTGGCCGGCGCCACGGTCGGGAAGCCGCCGCGCTTCAGGTAGGCCGCGATGTCGGTGGAGGTCCTGGAGGTCCAGCCGATCTGGCTGTCGCTGAGCATGCTCCGCGACGCCCAGTCGTGCCACTCGTCCTTGCCCTGGTTCTCCTCGGCGACGACCTTGGCGCGGGCGAGGGCCTCGGGGCTGGCCTTGCTGAGGGTGTCATCGCTGAGCTGCCAGGCGAGTTCCCGCTGGGTGCCGATGGTGAAGTTCCAGACGGCGTCGCCGAACTTCGGCGCCAACCACTCCAGCTCGCCGCCGCCGTCGTTCTTGGCGTAGACCTGGTTGGCGAGGGACAGGGCCTCGTCGCGGTCCCGGACGGCGTTGGCGTAGACGCCCCCGGCCTCCTTGTCCGCGTCGACGGCGACGTCCAGGGGGCTGTCGAGCCACCAGTCGAGGTCGTCACCGAGGACCGTGTTGAGCTGGGCCTCGGTTCCGGCCAGTCCCTCGATGGCCTTGGCCTTCGTGAGGGGGCCGCCGACGCGCAGCGCCTGCGCGCCCTTGCAGCGGTCGAGGCGTCGGTCGGAGCCGATGCTGTTCCGGTACTGGGTGAGGTCGTCCTGCTCGGGCTCGGTGTCGGCGACGGCCGGGACCGCCTGGATCATGCCCATGAGGACGGCGGACGCCGTCAGGAGGGCGGTGGTCGCGGTCGCCTTGGTCAGGGCGGACCGTATGCGACGCCGGCGTCTGCCGACGTCTCTGAGCAATGACATGTTCTGCCTTGCAATCTCGCGATCGTCCGGCAGCACGCTCTGAACATGGGCATGACACAGTCGACGGCTCGCCGACCAGGCAGAGTTCCCCCTTGGCACGACAGCACCGGCATGCTCGCCCCCCACGAACCCGGCGCTGCCGCTTACTCCGCGACTGTGTCATGTCCGACGCGGCACGTGAAGATCAAATAATCTTCACCAAGGGCACACAATCGCCCAGCGAGGGACAAGGCGCCTCGCCTGTTGATCATGTTGTTACCGGTCGTAAGAAGGCCTGGACCTGCACCGTCCCGTATGCCGAGATCCCCCGCGATCCGGGAATGACAGGCATGAAACGGAGGTTGACGCATGTCATGCCGCCTTCCTCCGCCGAGCCCACGACACCCCCCGCCGAGCCGAACCCCGGGCCCTCCGCACGGGCCGCCGAGTCCTCCACAGCGGCCCCCGGATCCCCCGCCCCCGCCACCCGCATGCCGCTGGCCGTCTACATCCTCGGCCTGTCCGTCTTCGCGCTCGGCACGAGCGAGTTCATGCTCTCCGGACTGCTGGAGTCCATCGCGGAGGACATGAACGTCTCCATCCCCCGCGCCGGACTGCTCATCTCGGCCTTCGCGATCGGCATGGTCGTCGGCGCGCCCCTGCTCGCCGTCGCCACCCTGCGGCTCCCCCGCAAGGCCACCCTCATCGCCCTCATCACCGTCTTCGGACTCGGCCAGATAGCCGGTGCCCTCGCACCCAACTACGCGATCCTCTTCGCCTCCCGCGTCATCAGCGCCCTCGCCTGCGCCGGCTTCTGGGCGGTCGGCGCGGCGGTGGCCATCGCGATGGTCCCGGTCGGCTCGCGCGCCCGCGCCATGGCGGTCATGATCGGCGGCCTCTCCATCGCCAACGTCCTCGGCGTCCCCGCCGGTGCCTTCCTCGGCGAGCACCTCGGCTGGCGCTCCGCGTTCTGGGCGGTCGGCCTCGCCTCCGCGATCGCCCTCGTCGGCGTGGCGACCCGCATCCCCCGCATCCCCCTCCCCGAGACGAAGCCCCGCCTCAGGAGCGAGGTCGCCATCTACCGCGACCGCCAGGTCCTCCTCTCGATCGTCGTCACCGCCCTCGCCGCGGGCGGCGTCTTCTGCGCCTTCTCCTACCTGGCCCCGCTGCTCACCGACGTGTCCGGCCTCGACGACGGCTGGGTCTCGGGCGTCCTCGGGCTCTTCGGCATCGGCGCGGTGATCGGTACGACGATCGGCGGCCGGGTCGCCGACGCCCACCTCTTCGGCGTGATGCTCACCGGCATCGCCGCCTCCACGGTCTTCCTGGTCGCCCTGGCCCTCTTCGTGTCCAGCCCGGTCGCCACGATCGTGCTGACCTTCCTCCTCGGCGTCTCCGCCTTCTACACGGCCCCGGCCCTCAACGCCCGCATGTTCAACGTCGCCGGCGTCGCCCCCACCCTCGCGGGCGCCACCACCACCGCCGCCTTCAACCTCGGCAACACGGGCGGCCCCTGGCTCGGCGGCACGGTCATCGACGCGGGCCTCGGCTTCGCCTCGACGGCCTGGGCTGGCGCGGCGATGACGGCCGTCGGCCTGGCGACGGCAGCGGTGGCCCTGAAGCTCCACACCTCCCGGTCCCGCGTGGTGACCTCCGGGATCCCGCAGGCCGAGAAGGCCGCATCCCCCACCTCCCGCTGACCCCCGACGTCGGGCCGCGGGCAGCGGGCCGGGGGCCCGCGGCCGAAATCCCCTTGGTGCGGCTCCGTCACCGCCGTACGGTGGCCCGGTGACGACGCAGATGATCATCCTCAACGGCGGCTCCAGCGCGGGGAAGTCCGGCATCGTACGGTGCCTCCAGGCCGTACTCCCCGACCCCTGGCTCGCGTTCGGCGTCGACTCGCTCATCGACGCGATGCCCCTGAAGATGCAGAGCTCGGACGACGGCATCGAGTTCGACGCCGACGGCGGGGTGAACATCGGCGCCGACTTCCGCGCCCTGGAAGGCGCCTGGGCCCAGGGCGTCGTCACCATGGCCCGCGCAGGCGCCCGGATCATCATCGACGACGTCTTCCTGAGCGGAGCCGCCGCCCAGGACCGCTGGCGGAGCTTCGTCGGCGACCTCGACGTGCTCTGGGTCGGCGTCCGGTGCGACAGCACCGTCGCCGAGGGCCGCGAGATCGCGCGCGGCGACCGGGTCGCCGGAATGGCCGCGAAGCAGGCGGACATCGTGCACCGGGGCGTCGTCTACGACGTGGAGGTCGACACCACTCACACCGAATCGCTGGAGTGCGCCCGCGCCATCGCGGACCGCGTCGCCTGACCCGTACGCCGAGGTCGTCCGACCCGTACACCGAGGTCGTCCGACCCGTACGCCTCACGCCGAGGTCAGGTCCCGCACCAGGCCTCCGTGAACACCGTCAGGCGGGTGCCGGCCGGCCCTTCGGGCGCCGGAGCCCCGCCTCCGTGAGACGCCTCAGCAGCTCCTTCGACCCGACCTCGACCGCACCACCGGCCACGGCGTCCGCGTACCGGTCGGAGGGGATGTCGTAGTGGTCCCGCTCGAACGCGCGGGGCGGTGCGCCGATCGAGGCGGCGAAGGCGTGCAGCTCCTCGAAGGAGACGTCGCTGACCAGGTGCGACCACATGCGGCCGTGCCCCGGCCAGGTCGGCGGGTCGATATAGAGGGTCACCTGCGGGAGCTCCTCACTTCAGGCCGCCCACCGGCGCGACCACGACACCCTGCTTCCCGCAGACCCAGTGCGGGTCCGGCCCCAGCTCGGGCTCCACGTCCAGGGCGTGCGGGTCGCCCGTGGAGCAGACCGGGCAGAGGGGCCAGCGGCCGTACCGTTCGAGCAGGGCGTCCTGGACGTCCTGGGCGACGAGACCGGCGACGTACGTCAGGCCCTCGGGCCACTGCTCGACCCACCAGCGCCGGTGGGTCACCGCGTCCTCCACCATCGACACCACCTCGGCCGCGGCGACCTCGCGTGCCACCAGGTCGGCCAGTACCAGGGCGCGGGCAGTGTGCAGCGCCTGCTCCAGGGGGTCGATGTCGTCCATGCCCCCATTGTCACCCGGGGCGAGCGCACCTCGCGAAAAGGCCGAAGGTCCCACCCCGACCCGGGACCGGTCCGGGATCGGTCGGGGATCGGTCCGGGACCGACGGGCTCTTGTCGCACCACCCATCCGAAAGTATCTTTCAGATGTGACCAATGATGTGAAGGAAAGTTTCACGGGTGACGCGCCGCCCGCCCCCGCCGCGCTCGCGGCCAAGGTGCGGACCCTCGCGCCGTCCATGACCCGCTCGATGCAGCGGGTCGCCGAAGCCGTCGCCGAAGACCCCGCCGGCTGCGCCGCGCTCACGGTCACCGGCCTCGCCGAGCTCACCGGCACCAGTGAGGCGACCGTCGTCCGCACCGCCCGCCTCCTCGGCTACCCCGGCTACCGCGACCTCCGGCTCGCCCTCGCCGGACTCGCCGCCCAGCAGCAGTCCGGCCGCGCGCCCGCCGTCACCGCCGACATCGCCGTCGACGACCCGATCGCCGACGTCGTCGCCAAGCTGGCCTACGACGAGCAGCAGACCCTCGCCGACACCGCCGCCGGACTCGACACCGTCCAGCTCGGCGCCGCCGTCGCCGCCCTCGCCACCGCCCGCCGCATCGACATCTACGGCATCGGCGCCTCCGGACTCGTCGCCCAGGACCTCGGCCAGAAACTCCTCCGCATCGGCCTGATCGCACACGCCCACAGCGACCCGCACCTCGCCGTCACCAACGCCGTGCAGCTCCGCTCCGGCGACGTCGCCATCGCCATCACCCACTCCGGCTCGACCGGCGACGTCATAGAGCCGCTCCGGGTCGCCTTCGACCGCGGGGCGACGACGGTCGCGATCACCGGCCGCCCGGACGGGCCGGTCACGCAGTACGCCGACCACATCCTGACCACCTCCACCGCCCGCGAGAGCGAACTGCGCCCCGCCGCCATGTCGTCCCGGACCAGCCAACTCCTGGTCGTGGACTGCCTGTTCACCTGCGTCACACAGCGTACGTACGAGACGGCGGCCCCTGCCCTCGCCGCCTCGTACGAAGCCCTGGCCCACCGCCACTCACCCCGCACCCGCTGACGACCACAGCACCGAAAGAGCCGCTCGTGTCTGCTACCTACTCCGAACTCCGCGCCCAGCTGGCCACGCTCACCACCGAAGCGTTCCGTCCGGAACTGGCCGAGATCGACCAGCTCCCCACCGCCGAGATCGCCGCGCTCATGAACGGCGAGGACGCCACCGTCCCCGCCGCCGTCGCCCGGCAGCTCCCCGCCATCGCCGCCGCCATCGACGCCACCGCCGAGCGCATGGCCCGCGGCGGACGCCTCATCTACCTCGGCGCCGGCACCGCGGGCCGCCTCGGCGTCCTCGACGCCAGCGAGTGCCCGCCCACCTTCAACACCGACCCCAGCGAGGTCGTCGGCCTCATCGCGGGCGGCCCGTCCGCCATGATCAAGGCCGTCGAAGGAGCCGAGGACTCGAAGGAACTCGCCGCCGAGGACCTCACCGCGCTCGGCGTCACCGCGGACGACACCGTCGTCGGCATCTCCGCCTCCGGCCGCACCCCGTACGCCATCGGCGCCGTCGAACACGCCCGCGCGCGGGGCGCGCTCACCATCGGCCTCTCCTGCAACGAGGACAGCGCCCTCGCCGCCGCCGCCGAGCACGGCATCGAGGTCGTCCCCGGCCCGGAGCTGCTCACCGGCTCGACCCGGCTCAAGGCGGGCACCGCCCAGAAGCTCGTCCTCAACATGATCTCGACGATCACGATGATCCGGCTCGGCAAGACGTACGGAAACCTCATGGTCGACGTCCGCGCCTCCAACGAGAAGCTCCAGGCCCGCTCGCGGCGGATCGTCGCCCTGGCCACCGGCGCGCCGGACGAGCAGATCGAGACCGCCCTCGCCGCCGCCGACGGGGAGGTGAAGAACGCCATCCTCATGATCCTCGCCGACATCGACGCCCCGACGGCCGCCCAGCGCCTGACCGACTCCCAGGGCCACCTGCGCGCGGCGCTGCACGCGAAGACCAGCTGAGCCCCCTCCCCTCACAGCAAGGCACCACCCCTCCATGAGCACAGACGACAAGAACCGCGCCATCGCCGCCGCGATCCTCCCCCTCGTCGGCGGCGCCGAGAACATCAGCTCCGTGGCCCACTGCATGACCCGCCTCCGGCTGGGTCTGCGCGACCGCTCGCTCGTCCAGGACGAGGCCCTCAAGGCACTGCCCGCCGTGATGGGCGTCGTGGAGGACGACACGTACCAGATCGTCCTCGGCCCGGGCACCGTCGCCCGCGTGACCCCGGAGATCGAGGCCCTGGTGTCGGCGGCCCCGCAGCCGACGCACTCGGCGGAGGACCTCGCGGCGCAGGGCGCGGCCCTGAAGGCGGCACGGAAGGCGAAGAACGCCACCCCGTTCAAGCTCTTCCTCCGCCGGATCGCGAACATCTTCGTCCCGCTGATCCCCGCGCTCATCGGCTGCGGCATCATCGCCGGCCTCAACGGACTGCTCGTCAACCTCGGCTGGCTGCCCGGCGTCACACCGGCGCTCGCGGCGATGGCGAGCGGCTTCATGGCGCTCATCGCGGTCTTCGTCGGCTACAACACGGCGAAGGAGTTCGGCGGTACGGCGATCCTCGGCGGCGCGGTCGCGGCGATCATCGTCTTCCCGGGCGTCGCCAAGATCGACGCCTTCGGCCAGACGCTCTCCCCCGGCCAGGGCGGTGTGCTCGGCGCGCTCGGCGCGGCGATCCTCGCGGTGTACGTGGAGAAGTGGTGCCGCCGCTGGGTGCCGGAGTCCCTCGACGTCCTGGTCACCCCGACCCTGACGGTCCTGATCTCGGGCCTGGTCACGATCTTCGGTCTGATGTTCGTTGCCGGTGAGATCTCCGCCGCCATCGGCGAGTTCGCCGACTGGCTCCTCGCGAACGCGGGCGCCGGAGCGGGCTTCCTGCTCGGCGGCCTGTTCCTGCCGCTGGTGATGCTGGGCCTGCACCAGGCCCTCATCCCGATCCACACCACGCTCATCGAGCAGCAGGGCTACACGGTCCTCCTCCCCATCCTGGCGATGGCGGGCGCGGGCCAGGTCGGCGCGGCGATGGCCGTCTACCTGAAGCTCCCGCGCAACGGCTCGATCCGCCGCACGATCAAGTCGGCGCTCCCGGCCGGTTTCCTGGGCGTCGGCGAGCCCCTCATCTACGGCGTATCCCTCCCCCTCGGCCGCCCGTTCATCACGGCCTGCGTCGGTGGAGCTTTCGGCGGCGGCTTCGTCGGGCTGTTCAGCATGCTGGGCGACACGGTCGGCTCGACGGCGATCGGCCCCTCGGGCTGGGCACTGTTCCCCCTCCTCGACGGAAACAAGGGCCTGGGCGAGACGATCGCGATCTACGCGGGCGGCCTGATCGCCGGCTACCTGGCGGGCTTCGTGGCGACGTACTTCTGGGGCTTCAGCAGGGAACTCCTGGAGGAGTTCAACGTGGACACGGAGACGGAACCGGCGGAGGTCACGGTGGCGGCGGGCGGCCCGACGCCGGAACGGGAGCCGGAGCCGGCGAAGGTCTGAGCACAGACACACGAAGGGCCCGGCCGGACGGAATCCGACCGGGCCCTTCCTCACCTGCTCACGGGCTCACGGGCTCACGGGGCTCACCTGCACAGGACGTCCTCGTCCGGCCGCACACCGTCGACAAGGAACCGGGTCACGGCCAGATCCCCACAGGCGTTCCCGTTCCCGAGGTAGACCCCGTGCCCGCCACGGTCGACGGAGACGAGCCGGGCACGCTCGCCGAGGGCGCGCCGCATGCCCATCCCCTTGGAGTACGGGGTGGAGGGATCCCGCAGGTTCTGGATCATCAGGAAGTTGGACGGCCCCCGGTCGGTGATGCGGACGGGCTTCTCGACGGCCCCGCCCTTCCAGTACGCGCAGGGGGTGACGTTCACGGGCATGCCGCCGGTCAGGGGGTGCAGGGCCCGGTCGGCGTCGACGGCCCGCTCGAAGGTCCGCACGGACTGCCGGGGCCAGTCGACGTCGTTGCAGATGACGCCGACGGTGATGGCGGCGGCGTCGTCGGGCATGGCGCCGGCCAACTCGGGCGGCAGGACGGGCTCGCCCTCCGGATCGAGGGCGGAGGTGACGAGCCGGGCGAAGCCGGGGAAGGCGGCGTCGGAGTAGAGGGCCTGCTGGAGGGCCTGAAGCAGCATGGTGCCGGTGAGAGCCACGCCGGAAGTGCTGGTGGGGCGAGGCTCCCGGTCGAGCCGAGCGGCGAGATCGAGCACGAGGGGCCGTACCTCCTGGGGCCGTTGGGCGAGACGGCCCTCACCCCTGTCGGGGTGGGACGCCCAGGCGGCGAAGTCGGGGAAGCGGTCTTCAACGCCCCGTGACATACCCTCCAGCCATCCGCGGGCGACCCGCTTCGGGTCGGGGTCGTTGCTGCTGTCGAGGACCCAGCGGTCGGTGCGCCCGGGGAACTTCTCGGCGTACGAGGCGGCGACGTAGGTCCCGTACGAGACGGCCCAGGCGGACAGCTTCCGCTCGCCGAGGGCCTGCCGCAGCCGGTCGAGATCGCGCACCTGATTGGCGGTGGTCAGCCCGCGCAGCATGGCACCGCCGTTGCGGGCGCAGGCCTCGGCGGTCCGCTTCGACCGAGCGACGTTGTCATCGATCGTCCCGTCGGCACCGGGCCAGGACCGCAGGGTGACCATCCACCGATCGGCCTCGGCGAGCCCGCACCGCGCCTTGTCGGACCCACCGACCCCGCGGGGGTCGAAGGCCACGAGGTCATAGGCCCCACCCATCTCCCGGGCGAGCGCGGCCCCCTTCTGCGCGAGCCGCTGGACGCCGGAGCTACCGGGCCCGCCGGGAATCACCATGAGGGTGCCGCGCCGGACGTCGGGGTGGGTACTGGCGATCCGGGACACGGCAAGTTGAACCTGCTCCCCGTCGGGATCGGCGTAATCGAGGGGTACGGAGAGCTTGGCGCACTGCTGCCCGGGCAGCGGCTTCACGGCGGGGTCGCACACTCCCCAGTCGAGCCCGGCGGCGGAGGCGGGAGCGACGCCGCCACCGGCGAGACCGAGCCCGGCGACGATGGCGACGGAGAGGCCGAGGAGGGAAGCGTTGCGTGCGAGGTTCGCTGTCATGCCCACAGCTTCGCGAAACCGGGCCACGGGTCCCATCCGGCAGGCAGGCGCCCCAGGGGTAGGGCCAACCCCCGGAGGGCGGAGGGGTGTTCGGGCCCGGGGGGGGAGGGGTCCTTGGGGTGGGCCGACTTCCTTGGTGCGGGTGGGACCGCCCTCTTTCCGAGAGTCGCTCCTTCCGGCGGCGCGTCAAGGGCGCTCCCTGCGGTCGCGTCGCTGCGCGATGGCCTTCGGCCACCCTTGACCCACCACCTCCAGGAGCGAAAACACTCTCGGAGGGCGGTCCAGGGGACGGGGTCACGCGTACGGCCCGGGCAGCGGCCGGGGCGGGAGGGCGTGTGCCGGCCGGTGGGTGGGGGCTTGGTTCGCGGCCGAGGGGGATGGGCTTCCGTCGGCCGGTTCGGGTGCGCGGTTGTTGAATGGGGCGGCGGGGCGACGCTTAGCGTCGGAATGCCGATCGGAGCGGGGCTTCAGGCCCCGCTGGTCACTCCCGGCGGGTGGGGGCGTGAGTAACTCTGCACTTCTCGAAGTAACAGGCCCCAGATTAAGCCTCATTGGGGGTGAATCGCCCTTATCGGGCGATGAAAGTGCAAGAAACTCTCACCGCCACCGCCGAACCACCCACTCACACAGACCAGCGGGGCCTGAAGCCCAGCTAACCGACATCCGCAATCCGCTGAGCCCAGCCCGACCGCCCCATTCAACAACCGCGCACCCCCAACCCACCGGACTTCACCCACCGGCCCGAGCAACGAACCAAGCCCCCACCCACCCAGGCACACAGCCAACACACGCCCCACCGATGCCCGGCCTCGCACCCCACCCACAAGCCCCACGCCGCCCACGACGCGCAACCACCCCCCAGCAGTCCGCGTAGGCCCCGGCCCTCGGCCGCCCTCCGAGTGTGAAAAGGCGGCCTCCGCCGCCGGGTCAAGGGTGGGCGCAGCCCATCGCGCAGCGACGCGACCGAAGGGAGCGCCCTTGACGCGGTGGTGGAGGCCGCCACACTCGGAAAGAGGGCGGCCGCACCCGCACCCTCACAGTCGGCCCACCCCCTGAGCCTTATCGGGGTGACGGCGCCCCCGCCCCCGGGAGATCATCCCCCTCATGACCACTACCCCCACCACCACTACCCCCACCACCGCCTCCGCCGCCGGCACCTGGACCCTCGGGGACCTCACCGTCAACCGCATCGGCTTCGGTGCCATGCGGCTGCCCCAGCGCGGCGAGGCTCTCGTCGAGACCGCCGTCCCGCGCGATCGCGGCGAGGCCATCGCCGTACTGCGCAAGGCCGTTGACCTCGGCGTGAACCACATCGACACCGCCGCCTTCTACTTCTCGCCGCTCCGCTCCGCCAACGAGCTGATCAACAGCGCCTTCGGCGGGTCCTACCCCGACGACCTCGTCATCGCCACCAAGGTCGGCCCCTGCCGTGACACCTCCGGCGCCTGGGCCACGCACGCGCGCACCCCCGCCGCCCTGCGCGGCCAGGTCGAGGAGAACCTGCGCCAGCTCGGTCGCGACCACCTCGACGTCGTCAACCTCCGTGTCGTCGGCAGCGATTCGATCGCCGAGCGCTTCGGCGCCCTCGCCGAGCTCCGTGACGCCGGACTCATCCGCCATCTCGGCGTCTCCAACATCACCCCCGAGCAGCTCACCGAGGCGCAGGCCATCGCCCCCGTCGTCTGCGTGCAGAACATGTACGGAATCGGGGTCCGCCCCGAGTACGAGGACTTCGTGCGTCTCTGCGGCGAGCAGGGCATCGCCTTCGTGCCGTTCTACGCGATCGCCGCCGCCGGCCGTCAGGGCGGAGTCACCACCCCGGAGAGCCCCGAGGTCCTCGCCGTCGCCGAGGCCCACGGCGCGAGCCCCGCCCAGATCCGGATCGCCTGGACCCTTCACCAGGGCCCCCACCTCCTCGCCATCCCCGGCACCGGCGACCCCGACCACCTCGCCGCCAACGTCGCCGCCGGCGCGCTCCGGCTCACCGACGAGGACCTGGCCCTCCTCGACCGACCGCACCGCACGCCCGCCGACGACGACGACGCTTCCTAGCCCCGCCGGCTCCCCGGGCGCCCTCATAGACTCCACCGTCATGACGCACACGCCGAGCCCCGCCGCCCGCTCCGCCCTGGCCGCCGCCCTCGCCGCCGACCTCGCCCCCACCGGCATCCTCCGCGCCTCCGTCAACCTCGGGAACCCGGTGCTCGCGCAGGGCACCCCCGAGGCGCCGTCCGGGATCACCGTCGATCTGGCGCGGGAGATCGGGGCGCGGCTCGGGCTTCCCGTCGAGCTGCTCTGCTTCGACGCGGCTCGGAAGTCCTTCGAGGCGATGGCCGACGGCCGGGCCGACCTCTGTTTCCTCGCCGTGGATCCGGCGCGGGAGACGGAGGTCGCCTTCACCGCCCCGTACGTCGTCATCGAGGGCGTGTACGCCGTCCCCCGCGACTCCGGCCTCACCGCCGTCGAGGACGTCGACGCGCCCGGCATCCGGATCGGCGTCAAGCAGGGCTCCGCGTACGACCTGTTCCTCTCCCGGACCCTCGCGCACGCGTCGGTCGTCCGAGGGGCGGAGGGCGTCGACACGTTCCGGGAGGGGGGCCTGGAGGTGGGCGCAGGCATCCGGCAGCCGATGACCTCGTACGTCGCGGCGAACCCCGAAGTCCGCTTGATCGAGGGCCGGTTCATGGAGATCCGGCAGGCGGTCGGGACGACGGTCGACCGCGCCCCGGAGACCGTCGCCTTCCTCCGCTCCACCGTCGAGGAGCTGAAGGCGAACGGCTTCGTCGCGGACTCGCTCCGCCGCGCCGGGCAGGACGCGGGGCTGCTCGCCCCGCCCGCCTGACCCTGACAGCACCGGGGGACAGGACGCTCAGCCGCCCGTCACGTCCGCCGGCGTCAGCGGCTTCCCCGGGATCAGGATCCGGTCCCCGGGTCCGTACGGGATCAGCTCGTCCCACCACCTCGCCGCCGGGTCGAAACGGGCGTACGCCACCGTGCCGGCCGGGGCGGGATCGCGGGCCCTGAGCGCGCGGAGGGCGAAGGCGGGACCGTCCTGGAGCCGGACGATCCCGTCGACGGCCAGCGGGCCGCGCTCCGTGCGCATCACCGGCCCGCCGACGGCGGGCGCGCGCCCCTGGACCTGCCGCCGTACGGCCTCGGCGTGGACGTCCAGGACCGTGGCCAGCGGCAGACCGAAGCAGCGCCGCGCGCCCGCGCCGCGCTCGACGAGCATGCGGTACGGGACGAGGCCGAGCCCGGTCTGCTCCCGCCACATGCGCGCCCAGGTCCCGGCGTCGTCGTTGACGTGCCGGAGGACGGCGGCCTGGGTACGTACCACCGCTCCCGTCGCGAGGAGGCGGCCGACGGCCCGGCGGGCCGGTTCCGGGTGGAGCTCCCGGGGGTGGGAGACGTGGAGCAGCAGGGTGAGGTGGCGGCCGGAGGCGACGACGCGTTCGAGGAGGCGGAGGAGGTCGTCGGCGTCGGGGGCGTCGAGGAAGCGCTGCGGGGAGAAGGACACGGCCTTGCTGCGGATGCGGACCGTCCGTATGCGCGGCCGGTCGAGGAGCGCGGTGACGTACGGATCGAGCAGCTCGGCCCGCATGAGCAGGGGGTCCTCGCCGCCGAGGACGACGTCGGTGATCTCCGGGTGCCCGGCGAGGTGGGCGGAGAGCGCCCCGGGCCCACCAAGCGCCCGCTCGCGCGCGGGGTCGCCGGTGTAGCGGGGCCAGCGGAAGCAGGATGCACAGTGGGTGGGGCAGGTCCGGCCCCGGCGGGGGTCCTGGTCGGGGAGGACGAGCAGCGTCTCCGGGTACGGGTGGCGGAGTTCCCCGCAGTCCCGGCCGCCCGGGTGGGGGTCGAGCCGTTCGCGCAGGCCGTCGACGACGAGCCGTAGTCGGTCCCGGTCGCCGTTCCGCAGCGTCTGCTCGACGGCGGCGAAGTCCGCGGGGGCGAGCAGGTCGCGGTGGGGCACGAGGAGCCGGTAGAGGGGGTCGTCGGGGGCGCGCGACCAGTCGATGAGTTCGTCGGCGGCGTGGGAGCCGACCCTGAGCGGCAGCACGCGGCCGACGACGTCGGCGTCGTGGGCGAGGGCGGGCTGCCCGGTGCGGTCGGCGATGAGTGCGGCAAGGCGGTGACCTGTGTAGACGGTCACCCGTTCCCCACCACCAGGACGTCGGTCGTCTGCACGGTCGTTGCCTCCCCGAAGACCTCACCGAAGGCCTCCTCGAAGGCCTCACCGATGGCTGGTGCGGCGCACCCCGGACGATGATGGGGAGCGGGGCCCCGGCCCGCCAATGGCCCTAGCGGTGGCCCGTCTTGGGGACAACTGAGGAGTCCGGCCAATCATGCGCGGCGCGTACCGGACAGTGCCGTGTGACACGAACGTCCGGTACGGGCCGTTACGACCGGGTTCACACCCGAGGGCTTTCGGCCCGGCGTACGCCCGGGGCAACTGCCAGATTGGCGCCTTTCCTCCCCACCGACAACTGCGGCTCAAGCCGTAGGCGCCACCGCGTGGGAGCGCTTCGGAAATCGGCCGAGGAAGTGCCCTCGGCGGCGGCCGGGAGGCCGCCTTCCCGGCCCTGAAAGCCCTCTTCCGGAGGCCCGGCCGCCCCGCGCCACCCCCAGCTCCAACACCGCCCCAAGGGGCCGTCATTGCGCCACACAACCCCTCCCCGCATAGGCTCTGACCTGGCCTTTCACCCCAACTCCCCCTAGCCTTGAGGGACTCGGAGGGGAGATCCACATGGGTCTGAACGACCGCAACATCCGCACCGTCGACGACGTCCTGAACCTGCTCGACGGGCTCTTCGCGCCCGATGCCGACCGGTGGTCCGGTGGCGGGGCCGACTGGTGGGACGGGTTCTACGCCGACCGGGACAAGCCCGTGCCGTTCTTCGTCGCCAAGCCCGACGAGAACCTCGTCTCGTACGTCGAGCGGGGGCTGCTCCCGGCCGGGGGCGGGCGGGCCCTCGACCTCGGCTGCGGGCCCGGACGGAACAGCCTGTACCTCGCGTCGCTCGGCTACGAGGTGGACGCCGTCGACCTCTCCGCCACCGCGATCCGCTGGGCCGGGGAACGGGCCCGCGAGACCGGGGCCACCGGAATCCGATTCGTGTGCGGCGACGCCTTCGCACCCGGGACCGTCCTCGACGGGCCGTACGACCTCGTCTACGACTCCGGCTGCTTCCACCACCTGCCGCCGCACCGCCGCATCAGCTACCTCGCGCTCCTGGACCGCGTCCTCGCGCCCGGCGGGCACTTCGCACTCACCGCGTTCGCCGCCGGGGAGGGCGGCATGGGCTCCGAACTGCCCGACGCCGACTTCTACCGGAAGGGCAGGCTGGACGGCGGACTCGCCTATACGGACGCCTCGTTGTGCGGCATCTTCGCCGACCTGACCGACGTCGAGGTCCGTCGCATGCGCGACGAGCCGGCCGACGCCCCCACCTTCGGCGAAGCCTTCCTCTGGACGGCACTCTTCCGACGCCCGTAATCCGATGGGGGGCCGGGGCCCCGGCGACCGTAATTCGGTGGGGGTCGGGACCCCGGCCCCCTACCCTCGCCCCATGGGCCACGCCAAGACCTCGTACGTCTGCCTGCCGTGCCGCGCCTCGTACAAGCAGCCGTACGACACCTCGCGCGAGCGGCGGTGTCCGCGCTGTGCGCGCGCCCTCATCCACGTCGGGTCCGCCTTCGCGCCGCCCCGCCGCCGGGACGTCTCGGGCTGGCGGGCACTGTCGGTCGTCCTCCATGCCGGAATCCGGTTCCACAAGAACTGCTGCTTCGGCGGGCCCGGTTACCGCCCCCGCACCCTCTCCGAGGTCAAGGCCGGCCTGGTCCGCGCCCGCCGCACCGGTGAGCCGATCGCGCAGGCGCTCACCCGCTGCGGATAGGGCCGGACAAGGCCCTCACATCGACGTCAGGTGCTGCGCGAGCCGGTCGTACTGCTCCCGTACTCCCGCCTCCATGCCCGCCGCCAGCGCCTGGTCCCTGATCTCGTTCGACGGCCAGAAGGACGTGCTGGTCAGGGCCGTACCGCCGTCCGGAGTCGCGTCGAAGGTGAGCGTGACGCGGACCGGGTCCCCGTCCGGCATCTGCTCGAAGACCTCCGTGTAGTCGAGCCGCTCGGCCGGGACGACGTCCTCGTACCTGCCGGAGAAGACGATCTGCTGTCCGTCCGGGGCGGTCTGGCCCCAGCGCCACGCGCCGCCCACCCGCAGATCGATGTCGACGACCGTCGTGGTCAGTCCGGACACCCCGTACCACTCCCGTACGTGCGCCGGGACCGTCCACGCCTCCCAGACCCTGGCCGGCGGGGCGTCGAAGGTGCGGGTGATGACCAGCTCGCGGTCGGCCGGGGTCGTCAGGAGGGTGACCATGGTCCGTTCCCTTCCGAAAGAAGCCGCTCCAGTGGCTCTTCCAGTGGCTCTTCCAGGATCGCCCCGCCGCCCCGGCCCAGCACGTCCAGCCCGCGCGCAAACCAAGTGAACATGTTCAACGCATGAGCGCTAAAGTTCTGCCACGCGGCCGTCCCGACCATGACGCAGCCGCCGACTTCAGACCTGTGGGGGGTCCCCTTTGCCGCGCACTACGCGCCGGCTTCCGCACGCCCTCGTGCGTGCCGCTGCCGTTTTCGTTCTCTCGGCGGGCGTCACCGTGCCCGCCCTCGTCCACGCCCCGACCGCCTACGCGGCCGACGTGTCCGCCACCTTCACCACCGACGACGCCAAGTTCGGCGTCCAGATCGCCGGCCGCCCGCTGTGGATCCAGGTCAGTGTCCTGGCCTCCACCGCGCCCGACGCCGCCGCCCTCGCCTCGACCGACGCCCTGAGCTGGCAGGACGGGAACACGGACACCGGCCGGCCCTACGGCTACGTCACCGACACCGCGCTGCGGCTGCCCGAGGGCACCCCGTACGGCAGCTATCCGGTCCGCGTCGAGTACCGGCTGCCCGGCGGCACCGTCCAGAGGTGGACCGGCGGCACGTACGCCCACAAGCTGCACACCGGCGTCTCGCAGCTCTCCTTCGACCGGAAGACCACCAGCCTCACCGCCCGGACGGTCGTCCTCTCCGGCAAGGCCACGACCTGGGACCCGGTCACCGGCACCGTGACGCCCGCCCGTGCCGGCACCAGGGTCAAGGTCAGCCTCAGCACCGTCTCCGACACCTGGAAGGAGCTGACGGGCACGGCGACCACCGGCGCCGACGGCGCCTTCTCGCTGCCGTTCACCCCGAACGCCGCGATCAACCGCGGCACCGCGACCGTCGTCACCCCGGTCGCCGACACCGTGCCCGCCGCCGCCGCGCCCGTCCCCGAGGTCGGCGTCGAGAAGACCACGTACCGGATCGCGGCCAAGCTGAACAAGTACCGCGTCGCGCAGCACACGAACGTCACCGTCGCCGGCCGCGTCGAGCGGCTGACCCCGGACGGCTGGAAGCCGTACGCGGGCGCGCCGCTCATCACCACCAGCCAGAAGCCGTCCTTCGACCTGGCGGTCCACGGGCGCATGGGCAGCGGCGTCTCGGCGGCGAACGGCACCTTCTCGTACGGGGCGCGCGCCACGCACGCGACGCAGGTGTTCACCTCCCTCGCGCCGTCGGTGTACTACCAGTCCCGCGCGTACGACGAGGGGAACATCGCCGTCCCCCAGCCCTTCTCGTTCACCAACTGGCGCATCACCCTCGACGAGTACGGCCGGGTCCGCGGCACCGGCCGGATGACGACCCAGGCGTGGTGCGGGGAGCAGACCGTCACCCTCCAGGCCTCCCTGGACAACGGCCGCACGTGGCGGAACCTCTCCGGCGCCAGGGCGAGCGGCGGCACCGCCGGCTACTGCCCGTTCGACGTCTCGTCCGGCGGCTACGTCAACGCGCTCTACCGGCTGCACCACGCCGAGAACGACCACATGGTCGCCAGGACCACCGGCAGCGTCCGGCTCGGCCGCGTCCCGACCCGGTTCTCCGCTTTCGCCATCACGCCCTCCCGGCCGTACGTGGACGCCAAGATGACTGTCTCCGGCACCCTCCAGCAGCGGACCGGCGGCGTCTGGAAGCCCCTCAAGGGCGCCAAGGTCACGCTCGTGTTCAAGCCCAAGGGCGACACCCAGTGGTACTGGGTGACCCGGAACGTCACCACCGGCAGCAACGGAAAGTTCAGCTTCCGCGCCACCAACTACGGCGACGGTTCCTGGGCGTTGGTGAAGCAGTCCGCGAACGGCTACTTCTACAGCGAGACGAAGGCGAAGTACATCGATGCGCGCTGACCTCCGGCGGACCACCGCCGCCCCGCTCGCCACGGCCGTGCCGAGACGCCTCACCACGGCCGTGCCGAGAACCCTCACCACCGCAGTGCCGAGAACCCTCGCCACGGCCCTCGCCGCGGTCCTCCTCGGCACGGGCGGCGCCCTCGCCACCCCGGCCCCGGCCGCCGCCGACACCCCCACCCCCTCCCCCCTCGGCATCGGCCCCGCCGTCACCGAGAGCCACCAGCGCGGCATCTTCGGCGTGTCCGCCTGGACCGACACCCCCGGTGTCACCATCACCAAGGTCTCCGCGACGCTCCGCAAGGGCGACACCGTCGTCGAGATCCCCTCGCTCCCCGCGTACGAGTGGGACAAGGGCCGCTTCGGCCTGGGCCAGGCGCCGCTGAAGCTGACCGAGGACGGCGGCACGATGCCCACCCTCGGCCGGTACGCCATCGACATCACGGCCACCGACTCGCGCGGCAACACCCGCACCCGCACCGACGCCGGCGTCCTCGACTTCACGCTCAGGCCGCAGCTGGAGTTCGCCTTCTCCGCCCCCGGCTGGGACGACCGCACCACGGTCCCCAGCGGCACCCTGACCGGTGTCCAGCCCGGCTCCGGCGACATCGTGCCGATCACCGGCCGGACGATCGACGTCCAGCGGACGACACCCCCGGCGAGCCCGGTCCAGTCCCCCGTCACCGACGGGACGGGCGCCTTCACCGGCGAGGCGTACACGGACGTCAGGCCGGGCGACGAGTTCCGGGTCGCCTACACCGAGGACAGCGACGAGGTCCACGGCAGCGCCGTCTGGACCCGCACCCTCTACACCTGGCGCCCGCACACCGTGACCGTGAAGGCCACCACCGACCGCGTACGGGTCCTCCCCGGACAGCAGGCCACCGTCACCGGCCGGATGACCGACCCGAAGAACGGCGGCGCGCCCCTGGCCGGCCAGCAGCTCCGGATCGGCCCGACCTCGGGCAGCTACCTCCACCCCACGTTCGCCAAGGTCGTCACGACCGACGCCGACGGCCGGTTCACCACACGGATCCCGTCCCTCCCCGGGCTGCGCATCGACGGCTGGGCGGCCGCCCCGGTCGACCCGTACCAGAGCTTCGGCACCGCCACGGTGGGCGGCCGGCTCGCGATGCCGCAGGAGGCACGGGTCCTCCTCCGCTCCCGCACACTGTCGGCCGACGCGAAGGTGACGGCGACCGGGAAGCTGCGCGCCACCTACGACCCCGAGGCCTCCGTCAGCGCGCAGCCGCTCCTCCTGGAGGTCTCGGCCGACGGCCGGACCGGCTGGCGGCAGATCGGCTCCGCCAAGGCGGACGACTACTACGACACCGTCGTCAGGGCCGGCAGCCGCGGCGGCTGGTACCGGCTGCGGCACCCGGCGACGGACGTCCTCGCCGAGGCCGTGAGCAACACCTTCCGCCTCGTCCGCACCGAGACCCGGATCACCGGAGCGAACGCCGGTCCCGAGCCGGTCCGCAAGGGCGCGTACGTCACCATGACGGGCACGCTCCAGCACTACACGAACCGCGCCTGGCGGACGTTCGGGAGCGGGTCCGTGGCCCTGCAGTTCCAGGCGAAGGGTTCGACGACCTGGCGTCAGGTCGCCACCGGCCGCCCGGCCGCCAACGGCAGGATCTCGCTCAGGGCGAAGGCGACCGTGGACGGGACCTGGCGTCTCCGGTACTACGGCGACGCCACGCACTTCACGTCGCCGTTCTCCTGGGCCGACTACCTCGACGTGCGCTGATCTACTGACCGGCTGACCGGCTGGTCGGCTGGTCGACCGGCCGACCTACCGGCTGATCGACCGCTGTGAAACGCCCGAGGGCGGCACCCCCTGGTGGGGGTGCCGCCCTCGGTCCGTTCTTGCGTCCCGCGTTCCGCGTTCCGCGATGAACCACCGATCCCGAAGGATCAGAAGTCCATGTCACCGCCCGGCATGCCGCCGCCGGCCGGCGCGGACGCCTTCTCCGGCTTGTCGGCGATGACGGCCTCGGTGGTGAGGAACAGCGCGGCGATCGACGCGGCGTTCTGCAGCGCGGAGCGCGTGACCTTCGCCGGGTCGATGATGCCCTCGGCGATGAGGTCGACGTACTCGTTGGTCGCGGCGTTCAGGCCGTGGCCGACGGGCAGGTTGCGGACCTTCTCCGCCACGACGCCGCCCTCGAGGCCGGCGTTGACCGCGATCTGCTTCAGCGGGGCCTCAAGCGCCAGCTTGACGATGTTGGCACCGGTGGCCTCGTCGCCCGCCAGGTCCGCCTCGAGCTTCTCGAAGACCGAGGAAGCCTGGAGCAGGGCCACGCCGCCACCGGCGACGATGCCCTCCTCGACGGCCGCCTTCGCGTTGCGAACGGCGTCCTCGATGCGGTGCTTGCGCTCCTTGAGCTCGACCTCGGTCGCGGCACCGGCCTTGATGACGGCCACGCCGCCGGCCAGCTTCGCGAGGCGCTCCTGGAGCTTCTCGCGGTCGTAGTCCGAGTCGCTGTTCTCGATCTCGGCGCGGATCTGGTTCACGCGACCGGCGACCTGCTCGCTGTCACCGGCACCGTCGACGATGGTGGTCTCGTCCTTGGTGATGACGACCTTGCGGGCGCGGCCCAGCAGGTCGAGGCCCGCGTTCTCCAGCTTCAGGCCGACCTCCTCGGAGATGACCGTGCCGCCGGTGAGGATGGCGATGTCGTTCAGCATGGCCTTGCGACGGTCGCCGAAGCCCGGGGCCTTGACCGCGACGGACTTGAAGGTGCCGCGGATCTTGTTGACGACCAGGGTCGACAGGGCCTCGCCCTCGACGTCCTCGGCGATGATCAGCAGCGGCTTGCCCGACTGCATGACCTTCTCCAGGAGCGGGAGCAGGTCCTTCACCGAGGAGATCTTGGAGTTGACGATGAGGAGGTACGGGTCGTCGAGCGACGACTCCATGCGCTCCATGTCGGTGGCGAAGTACGCCGAGATGTAGCCCTTGTCGAAGCGCATACCCTCGGTGAGCTCCAGCTCCAGACCGAAGGTCTGGGACTCCTCGACGGTGATGACGCCTTCCTTGCCGACCTTGTCCATCGCCTCGGCGATGAGCTCGCCGATCTGGGTGTCGGCGGCGGAGATGGAGGCCGTGGAAGCGATCTGCTCCTTGGTCTCGACATCCTTCGCCTGCTCGAGCAGGGCGCCGGAGACGGCCTCGACGGCCTTCTCGATACCACGCTTGAGGGCCATCGGGTTGGCACCGGCGGCCACGTTGCGCAGGCCCTCGCGGACGAGCGCCTGGGCGAGAACGGTGGCGGTGGTCGTACCGTCGCCGGCGACGTCGTCCGTCTTCTTGGCGACTTCCTTGACCAGCTCGGCGCCGATCTTCTCGTACGGGTCCTCGAGCTCGATCTCCTTGGCGATGGAGACACCATCGTTGGTGATCGTGGGGGCGCCCCACTTCTTCTCGAGGACGACGTTGCGACCCTTGGGGCCGAGGGTGACCTTGACGGCGTCAGCGAGCTGGTTCATGCCGCGCTCGAGACCGCGCCGGGCCTCCTCGTCGAACGCGATGATCTTGGCCATGTGAAGTGGTCCTCCCGGACATGGGGTGGATAACGCTCCAGGACCGCGCCGACGCCCGCGACGGACGGCCTCCGCAACTCCGCGTGGTTCCTTGCCCCACCCGGCCGGCGGCCTCGTCTGCCCGATCCTCGTAGCACTCTCACCTGCCGAGTGCTAACGCCAATGATTAGCACTCGCCCTATGAGAGTGCAAGCCGTTCCGAAGGAACGTCGATGAGGGGCGGTGGTCGGGCGACGGGAGGGGGCAAGCGACTCTCGACGATCGGGACGTACGGACGAGGGTCCGGGAACGCGTGAGGGGCCCGCTTCCCCTCAGGGATGCGGGCCCCTCGACGGCGTTGCGTCGGTGGCCGATCGCGCCGCGCTCAGACGGCGAGCTTGACCATGTCCGCCTGCGGACCCTTCTGGCCCTGCGAGATCTCGAACTCGACTCGCTGTCCCTCTTCGAGGCTGCGGTAGCCATCCATCTGGATCGCGCTGTAGTGGACGAAAACATCCGCACCACCGTCGACCGCGATGAAGCCGTAGCCCTTCTCCGCGTTGAACCACTTGACGGTGCCCTGAGCCATGCCTAACTCCCCTATTACTGGCCCTTGCGCGGGACCCGCACTTCGCGGAACCCGGGTCAGACCCTGCGCCGGAACGCGTCGACCGCGGCTGAATGTATCTGCCCAACTGCCCTCTGCAACAGGTCAATCGAGCGAGAATTCTGGGCGCCACGGAAAGGCGAATTGGGGAGAATCCCTTGAATTACGGGGCAAGTCGGGCCCGGCAAAGCGTGCAGAAGGTACACAACGCGCACGCACTTTGGCTGCTTCTTGTCGTGCGGGGACGCATTCTCATATGCGCCCGGCATGGGCAGCGGAGGGGACTTCCCCAACTCTACCGCGCTCAACCATGCAGAATTGCCCCTTCCGCTTTATGGCGCGGAAGGGGCAATTCAAGAAAGACGGGACAAGCGATACGGGTCAGCCTCCGGCGACGGCCGGGATGATCGAGACGCCGGCGCCGGCCGGGGTGGCCGTCTCCAGGCCCTGCTCGAAGCGCACGTCGTCGTCGTTCACGTAGACGTTGACGAAGCGGCGCAGCTTGCCCTGGTCGTCCAGGACGCGGGCGGCGATGCCCGTGTGGTTCTTCTCCAGGTCCGCGATGACCTCGGCGAGGGTCGTGCCCTCGGCCTGGACCTCGGACCGACCGCCCGTGTAGGTGCGGAGGATGGTGGGGATGCGGACGTTCACGGCCATGTCTTCGTAACCTTTCAGCGGTCCAGCGGTCTTCAGTGGGCCAGGCCGGCGTCGCGGAACGCGTCCAGGCTCGGGCGGATGGTGACGGTCGCCTGAGAGGTGTCGGCCACCGCGTCCAGGGTCTTGAGGCCGTCGCCGGTGTTGAGGACGACGGTGGTGAGGTTCGGGTCGATCAGCCCGTTCTCGACGAGCTTCTTCGCGACGCCGACGGTCACGCCGCCCGCGGTCTCGGCGAAGATGCCCTCGGTCTGCGCGAGGAGCTTGATCGCGTCCACGACCTGCTCGTCGTCGACGTCCTCCACCGCGCCACCCGTCCGGCGGGCGATGTCGAGGACGTACGGGCCGTCGGCCGGGTTGCCGATCGCCAGCGACTTGGCGATCGTGTTCGGCTTCTGGGGCCGTACGACGTCGTGGCCGGCCTTGAAGGCCACCGACACCGGGGAGCAGCCCTCGGCCTGGGCGCCGAAGATCTTGTACGGCTTGTCCTCGACGAGGCCCAGCTTGATGAGCTCCTGGAGACCCTTGTCGATCTTCGTGAGCTGGGAGCCGGAGGCGATCGGGATGACGAGCTGGTCGGGGATGACCCAGCCGAGCTGTTCGCAGATCTCGTACGCCAGCGTCTTCGAGCCCTCGCCGTAGTACGGGCGGAGGTTGACGTTGACGAAGCCCCAGCCCTCGCCCAGCGGGTCGCCGATGAGCTCGGAGCAGAAGCGGTTGACGTCGTCGTAGTTGCCCTCGATGGCGACGAGGTCACCGCCGTAGACCCCGGCCATGACGACCTTGCCCTGCTCCAGGTCGTGCGGGATGAACACACAGGAGCGGAAGCCGGCGCGGGCGGCGGCGGCGCCGACGGCGCCGGCCAGGTTGCCCGTGGAGGAGCAGGAGAGGGTGGTGAAGCCGAAGGCGCGGGCGGCCTCGATGGCCTGGGCGACGACCCGGTCCTTGAAGGAGTGGGTCGGGTTGCCGGAGTCGTCCTTGACGAAGAGCTTGCCGGGGGCGACGCCGATCTCGCGGGCGAGGTTGTCGGCCTGGACGAGCTTGGTCCAGCCCGGGTTCAGGTTCGGCTTGTCGGCGACGTCGGCGGGGACGGGCAGCAGCGGGGCGTAGCGCCAGATGTTGGCGGGGCCGGCCTCGATCTGCTTGCGCAGTGCCTCGGGGTCACCGGTGGGGAGGTCGTACGCGACTTCGAGCGGTCCGAAACAGAGTTCGCAGGCGAAGATCGGGCCGAGCGGGAAGAATTCACCGCATTCGCGACAGGAAAGCCCGGACGCGGGACCGAGGTCGACCGAAGTGGCGGGGGTAACAGTCTGTACAGCCATGGAGGCGAGGCCCTTTCTCCTCATCTTTCCCATGACGAATTTTTCGCCATGAGACGGATTTGGCACCTTCCCTAGCCGGGAGCCTCGCTGGAGGACGAGTAACCGACTGGAGGGTTGCCGGGGCTTCAACGGGCCGTTTCCCTCTGCCCCTCTGGATGAGCGGTATTCGATTGTGAAGCGCGGTGAACTTTCGTTCCTGCGCTCCGGCGCGGGCGGCACCCCGACGTGCATCGGGCATCCGCGTTGTTCAAGACTGTAACCGAAGGCCCGGACGCTTGGACCGGCCGTCCGAACCGCGAGATGGAGATCACGTGCTGGAAGAGGTGGAGCGCTGGCTGGACCGGCGGTCCTGGTCCGTGGCGGACCGGCCGTTGGAGCGGATCCTCGCCGCCAAGCGGAACACGAAGGTCAGCGTCGTCCTGCCGGCGCTGAACGAGGAGGCGACGGTGGGTGACATCGTCGCGGTGATCCGGCGCGAGCTGATGACGGAGGCGGTGCCGCTCGTCGACGAGCTGGTGGTGATCGACTCGGGCTCCACGGACCGTACGGCGGAGGTGGCGGCGGCCGCCGGGGCGCGGGTGGTCGCACGGGACGCGATACTCCCCCGGATACCGGCCGTGCCGGGCAAGGGCGAGGTCCTGTGGCGGTCGCTGATGGTGACCACCGGGGACGTCGTGTGCTTCATCGACGCGGACCTGCGGGACTTCTCGGCGGACTTCGTGTCGGGGATCGTGGGCCCGCTGCTGACCGACCCGGACGTGGACTTCGTAAAGGCGATGTACGACCGCCCGTTCGGAGACACTCCTGGTCAAGGGGGCCGGGTGACGGAGCTCGTGGCCCGCCCGCTCCTCAATCTGCACTGGCCGCAGCTGGCCGGTTTCGTACAGCCGCTGGGCGGCGAGTACGCGGCGCGTCGCTCCCTCCTCGAACGGCTCCCCTTCCCGGTCGGTTACGGGGTGGAGCTCGGCCTGCTCGTGGACGCCCTGCACACGGTGGGCCTGGACGCGCTCGCGCAGGTGGACGTGGGGGTGCGCAAGCACCGGCACCAGGACGGTCTCGCGCTGGGCCGGATGGCGGCGGCGATCTACCGGACGGCGCAGCTGCGGTTGTCGCGGGGGCATCTGGTGCGGCCGCGGCTGACGCAGTTCGAGCGGGGCGAGAAGGGCTTCGAGCCGCGGACGTACGCGGTGGACACGGAGGAGCGGCCGCCGATGGCCGACATCGTGGAGTACGCGCGCCGCCGCGTGGCCTGACCGCCCGAACCGACCACGGGGCCCGGCCGCCCGAACCGACCGCGTGGCGTAACGCCCGATGATGATCTGTTTTGCCTACATTGCCCTTTTATGCGCTTCAGACAACATCACCTGGGCAGGGGGCTCGCGGCCGTCACGGCGGCCGGACTGGCGGCCGGCTCGCTCGTGTTCACCGCGGCGGGCCCGGCCGCGGCGGACGTGGTCGAGCCCTTCGGCAAGCGGTACGACGAGTCGCTGTACGGCGACTTCACGACCATCGGCAACACGGTCATGGGCTGCCCGACCGCCCCCGCCGACCTGGCCGCCCGCTGTGCGACCTCGGCGAGCGGCCAGGGCACGGACAACAACAACACCTTCGTGATGCGGCGGATCGACACGGGCGGCACCGGAGGCGACTACGGCTCCAGCACCGGCCATGTGAAGATCCCGGCGGGCGCGGAGGTGGCGTACGCCCGGCTCTTCTGGGGCGGCAACGACGGCACGTACAAGGGGCCGAGCGGGGCGCAGCTGAAGCGCTGCGACATCTCCGGCGCGGATGTCGAGCGCTCGCCCGGCGACCCCACGACGACCGCCCCGGTGATCAAGGTGGGCGCGGGCGCCGCGACTCCGGTGTCGATCGACAGCATGGTCGCCGACCCGGCCGACACCAACGGCCCGCACTACTACACGGGCGAGTCGGACGTGACGGCCGCCTTCGCGGGCACGTCGGGGACGGACGCGCAGGTGGCGGTCGGCAACATCTGGGCGCCCAACGGCAAGGGCTGCGTGGCGGGTTGGTCGCTGACTGTGGTCCACAAGTTCCCCGGCCCGGACCCGGTGAAGGCCCCCGAGCGCCGCAACGTCCACGTGTACGGCGGGCACGTCCTCCAGCGCTCGACCTCCCCCGCGACCACGATCACCGTGGACGGCTTCTACCGGAGCGGCGGCACGGCACGGGCGAGCGTCACCGCGTACGAGGGCGACTGGAACACCCCGGGTGACAAGTTCCTCGTCGACGGCAAGAACGTCACCGAGTCCCACACGGGGAACACCGACAACTTCTTCATCAGCGAGGACGACGGCGCCGTCGATCCCAAGCTGGTGAACAACCTGAGCATCGACGCCAAGGCCTTCGACATCCCGGACGGGGCCGTCCCGCAGGGCGCGACCTCGGCGGACCTGACCTTCGCCACGAACGGCGACACCTACGTGCCGTCCGGACTCGCCTTCTCCGTCCCGGTCCCCGACCTGGAGATCACCAAGACGGCGAGCCCGCGCACGGTGAAGCCGGGCGACACGCTCACCTACAAGATCACCGCGAAGAACATCAGCACGCTCGACTACCCGAACGCCACGTTCAGCGACGACCTGACCGGGAACCTCGACGACGCCGACTACAACGGCGACGTGAAGACGGACCTGGGCAGGGCGACGTACACGGCACCGAAGATCGGGTACGTGGGGACCATCCCGGCCGGGAAGACGGCGACCGTCACCTACTCGGTGAAGATCAAGAACCCGCCGACGGGCGACGGGAGGCTCCGCAACAGCGTGAAGGTGGAGACCCCCCGCTCCAACTGCGGAGACGGCAGCGCGGACCCGGCCTGCGGGGTGACCCCAGAACTCGAAAAGCCGAAGCCGACGCCGAAGCCGACGCCGACGCCGACGCCGACGCCGACGGACCCCTCCCCCACCCCGGTGGATCCGACCCCGACGCCGACGGACCCCACCCCCACACCCCCGGCGCCGTCCGAGCCGCCCTCCCCGACCTTCCCGACCCTTCCGGAGCCCCCGGCCCCGGCCCCGGGACCGCACGGGAACGGCGGCGGCTCGATGGCCGAGACCGGCGGCAACGGCGAGCGTCTGTGGCTCCTCGGCGCCCTGGGACTCGCCCTCGCGGCGACGGGCGTCGTGGCGAAGGCGGCGATGCGCGGACGCCGAGAGACCTGACCCGGCGGCGGCACGGCGCCGCGAGAACTGATCGCCGCTCACTCACGGTGGCCGGATACGCCCGTCTCGTATACGTACGTTTGAGCGTTTACGGGACGGGCTAGGTTCGCCCCATGGCATCTGTGCTCGTGGCATCCAACCGGGGCCCTGTCTCGTACGTGCTCGGCGAGGACGATTCGCTCGACGCCCGCAGGGGCGGCGGCGGACTGGTCTCCGGGCTGAGCGCCGTCTCCTCGCAGGACAGCCTGTGGGTGTGCGCGGCGCTCGGCGAGGGCGACCGGGAGGCCGTCCGGCGCGGAATCGGCGAGCCGGGCGTCCGGATGCTGGACATCGACCCGGAGGTGTACGCCGACGCGTACAACGGCATCGCGAACTCGGTGCTGTGGTTCCTCCACCACCATCTGTACGACATCCCCCGCGAGCCGGTCTTCGACGCGGAGTTCCGGCGCCGCTGGGAGTCGTACCGCGCCTACAACCGGGCCTTCGCCGAGGCTCTGGCGGCGGAGGCGGCCGAGGGCGCGGCGGTCCTGGTCCAGGACTACCACCTGGCGCTGGTCCCCGGAATGCTCCGCGAGCTCCGCCCCGACCTGCGGATCGGCCACTTCACGCACACGCCGTGGGCGTCCTCCGAGTACCTGCGGATGGTGCCGGACGACATCGTCGAGGAGCTGCTGTGGGGCATGCTCGGCGCGGACGAGCTGGGCTTCCACACCTGGGGATGGGCGTCGTTCTTCATCGGCTGCTGCTCTCAGCTCGACGACTCCACGGGCATGGCCCAGGGCGTCTGGCCGAGCGGCGACCCCTGGCACGGGGTGGAGTGGCGCCGCTACGGCGTCGGGAAGGGCCGGACCCGGGTCAGGGCGTACCCGCTGGGCGTGGACGGCGACGAGCTGCGCTCGCTCGCCCACCGGCCCGAGGTCGACGAGAAGCTCGTCGCGCTCCGGGCCGAGGTCGGCGACCGCAGGACCATCGTGCGCGTCGACCGCACCGAACTCTCCAAGAACATCCTCCGCGGCCTCCTCGCCTACCGGGAGCTGCTCACCGTCCACCCGGAGTGGCGCGACCGGGTGGTCCACCTGGCCTCGGCGTACCCGTCCCGGCAGGACCTGGAGTCGTACCGCGCGTACACGGCGGCGGTGGCGGACCTGGCCGCCGAGATCAACGCGGAGTTCGGCACGGAGGACTGGCAGCCGGTGATCGTCTCCGTGGAGGACGACTTCGCCCGCTCGCTGGCCGCCTACCGCCTGGCGGACGTGGCCCTGGTGAACCCGGTGCGCGACGGCATGAACCTGGTCGCGAAGGAGATACCGGTGGTCTCGGAGGCGGGCTGCGCCCTGGTCCTGTCGACGGGCGCGGGCGCGTACCGGGAACTACGGCAGGACGCCCTGACGGTGAACCCCTTCGACGTCTCGGAGACGGCCGCCGCCCTCCACACGGCCCTGACGATGCCGGCGCCCGAACGCGCCGACCGCACGAAGCGCCTCGCGACAGCGGCGACGGCACTGCCCCCACAGCGCTGGTTCCTGAACCAGCTGGAGGCGCTGCGGGAGGGCTGAGCGTCACTCCCGTTCCGGATCGACGAGTGCAGAGCAGTCGCCCCCGAGGATCTCCGAGGCCTCAGGCCTCGCCGTCCTTGCCGCCGTCGATGACAGTCAGCTCGGTGGCCTTCGGCGCGTACGGGTCAGGGGTGCCCGCAGGAATGTTCTGGATGGCCTGCCCCTGGGCGGCCCCGTTGCCGTTGAACACGAAGTCGGGCCGGATACGCCAGTCACGGCCGTCCGGGTAGATGAACCCGGCCTCGGCGAGCTGCCGAAGAGCCCGCGAAACGGTCGACTGGGACATGCCCACCTGCTCGGCGAACTTGACCTGGGTCTCCACACGGACCAGACCATGGTCCTTGCGGTTCTGAAGGGCACACATCTTGTGGAACAGCCTGTAGGACGCCCCACTGAGGTCCGCCTCGGCGAGAGCGTTGTGCGCGTCGTATCCCATCGTCGTGAACCCACCTCCCCGGAACCAGAGCCCGTGCGCGGCGCCGACCGACGAGTGCACAGTGAGGTCCTGCACCTCGCCAGTGGTCCGGTTGAGCGTCTCGATCTTGGTCACTCGTCGGGCCGCACGCACAGGGTACCTCCGTGACTAAATGAGGCCATCCAGAGCTGGATGGCCTCACCTAAGACCTTCACTGTGCATTCATTTTCGCATAACCCAAGCGACCACTAGGCCCTTCTATGCAATTTTGAATAATCGATCTCCATACCTGCAACACAGCTCGGCCCTTCGTGCAGGTCAGGGGCTTGTCGCGGTCAGCTCGTCTTAATAGGGAAAGGGCACCCGCCGCGCGGGAGCCCCTGCGGTACTCGCTGCGCTCCGTTCCTCGGGGGTGCCCCACCCTCGCCCTGGGCATCCACCGGCCGCCGTGGGCCGAGGTCGGGGCATCAAAGGGAAGCGTGGCCGAGGCGGGTGGATGGTTCCCGTGCACACGTGACGGACGCCCGTCCGGCCTTCCCGCCGCTTCGGCGGGCTGTCGTGGGCCGAGGTCACGACGGGCTTTCCCGAAGGTGCGGGCTTGGTCTCCTAGGACGCCTCCGTCCGCTCCCGGCGTTCGCCGCCCCAGGCCGCCAGCGGTTCCAGGGCATCGTTGAGGCGGATGCCGTCCTTCGTGAGGGCGTACTCGACGCGCGGCGGGACCTCCTCGTAGGAGACGCGGTCCACGATGCCGTCCGCCTCCAGTTCTCGCAGGTGGGAGGCGAGGACCTTCTCGGTGATGCCCGGGATGCTTCGGCGCAGCTCGCCGAAGCGGCAGTTCGGCCGCTGGTGCAGCGCCCAGAGGATGAGCACCTTCCACTTGCCGCCGATGATCTCCATCGCGGTGTCGATGCCGCAGACGTGCCCGTCCTCGGCTCCGGGCCGGTTCAGCGTCGCCATGTGCCCCACCCTTCTGACCTGTTCGCTCACCTCAGGGTAACCACCCACTTCCAAGTGGGTACTTGAGCAGGTCAGAGCCTCGGAGCAGTCTTGTGGTCATGACAGCGAACCTGACGCAGAAGACCCCGCTCACCCTCCTCGGCCTCGGCGCCATGGGGACCGCGCTCGCCCGGACCTGGCTCGCCGCCGGTCACCCGCTGACCGTCTGGAACCGCACCCCGGCCCGCGCGGAGGTGCTGGCCGCCGAGGGCGCGAAGGCCGTGGACAGCGTGGCCGAGGCGGTCGCGGCGAGCACCCTCGTCATCGTCTGCCTCCTCGACGACGCCTCGGTGGAGACGACCCTGGACGGCGTCGACCTGACCGGCAAGGACCTGGTCAACCTGACCACCACGACCCCCGCCCAGGCCCGGACCCGCGCCGCGTGGGCCGAGGAGCGGGGCGCCCGCTACCTGGACGGCGGCATCATGGCCGTACCGCCGATGGTCGGGATCCCGGAGGCCGGCGGCTATGTGTTCTACAGCGGCTCGCGGGAGCTGTTCGAGCTCCACCGGGAGTCCCTCGCCGTGCCGGTCGGCACCACTTACGTCGGCGAGGACGCGGGCTTCGCGGCCCTCCACGACGTGGCTCTGCTCAGCGCGATGTACGGGATGTTCGCCGGGGCCACGCACGCCTTCGCCCTGATCCGGCGGGAGAACATCGACCCGGTCGCGTTCGCCCCGCTGCTCGGGAACTGGATCAAGGCGATGGTCGATCCGTCGGTCGGGCAGACGGCCCGCCAGCTGGTGAGCGGCGATCTCACCGCGGACGTGGTCTCCAACCTGGCGATGCAGGTGGCCGGCACGACGACGCTGCTGACCACCGCCGAGGAGCAGGGCGTCAGCGCGGAGCTGATCCGGCCGCAGTTCGACCTGATGCGCCGCCTCCTCGCCGTGAGCACCGGCGAGGAGGACCTGACGGGCACGGTGGACCTTCTTCTCGCGTAGCGGGCGGCACCTGCGGCCGGTAGCCCGGTGCCCGGTGCCCGGCAGCCGATTACCGGTAGCCGGTAAATCGGCTACCGGTAATCGGTGCGACCCCCTCCTCCTGAGGGGTGGTCTCGTGTCAGACTCTGCGGCGATCGTTCCCCCAGGCGATCCGTTTTCCCCCTCAGGCAAGCGGAAGGATCGCAACAGACGTGAAGAAGATTGTCGTGGGCATGACCCTCGGGTCGGCGCTCACCGCCCTTCTCGCCGCGGGGCTCACCCCCGCCACCGCGCAGGAGGCCCCGGACACCCCCGCCGGCGCCGCCGCGCACCGGCCGGACAACCGTCCCGGACCGCTCACGAAGCAGCGCACCGAGCTGCGGGAGAAGGCGATCGACCTGGTCGCCAAGGGCAAGGCCAAGGCGAACGCCGAGGGCGTCGTCGAGGTCGCGCCCGGCAAGTTCACCGAGATCGAGACCACCACCGCCGACCGCCAGGAGAAGATCTTCACGATCCTCTCCGAGTTCGGCACGGACGGCGCCGGCAAGTACGGCACCGTCCCCGGCCCCCTGCACAACGAGATAGCCCAGCCCGACCGGAGCGTGGACAACTCCAACGCCTGGACGGCCGACTTCGACAAGGCGTACTACGAGAACCTCTTCAACGGCTCCGGCGAGTCGATGAAGACGTACTACGAGAAGCTCTCGGGCGGCCGCTACTCGGTCACCAACACCGTCGAGGACTGGGTCAAGGTCCCCCACAACGCCTCCTTCTACGGCGACAACGCCATCGAGGACAACGGCGGCTCGTGGGCCTTCGTCCAGGACACCGGCGACGCCTGGTGGAACGCGCAGCTCGCCGCCGGCAAGACCCCCGCCGAGATCGACGCCTACCTCGCCCAGTTCGACGTCTGGGACCGCAACGACTGGGACCACGACGGCAACTTCGACGAGGCCGACGGCTACATCGACCACTTCCAGGCCGTCCACGCCGGCATGGGCGAGGACGCGGGCGGCGGCGCCCAGGGCGAGGACGCCATCTGGTCGCACCGCTGGTATGTGAATGGCGATGATTACGGGCTCACCGGGCCCGACGTCTCCGGTACGCAGAACAAGGCGGGCGGCGCCCGCATCGGCCAGTCCAAGTACTGGCTCGGCGACTACACCACCGAGGGCGAGAACGGCGGACTCGGCGTCTTCTGCCACGAGTTCGGCCACGACCTCGGCCTGCCGGACTACTACGACACCGACGGCGGCGAGAACTCCACCGCCTTCTGGACCCTCATGAGCTCCGGCTCCTGGCTGAGCCACGGCGCCGCCGCGAACGCGGGCATCGGCACCCACCCGGGCCTCATGGGCGCCGAGGAGAAGCTCTTCCTCGGCTGGCTGGACTACACCGACGCCCCGCTCGGCGCCACCGGCACGTACACCCTCAACCCGGCGCAGCTCCAGGTCACCGGCAAGGACCAGGCGGTCCGCGTCGCGCTCCCGGACAAGGCGAGCAGCACCACCTACACCACGCCCACCTCCGGCACCCACGCCTGGTGGACGGGCTCGGCCGACGGCCTCAACCAGTCCCTCACCCGCTCGGTGCCGGCCGCCTCGCGCGTCACCGTCAAGGCGAGCGCCTGGTACGAGATCGAGGCCGACTTCGACTACCTCTTCGCCGAGTACTCCCTCGACGGCGGAGCCAACTGGGCCCGCGCGGGCGCGGCCGTCGACGGCTCCTCCGCCGGGAAGTGGACGACGCTGCGGTACGCGTACGACTCCGCGGGCAAGCCCTCCCTCTTCCGGTTCCGCTACCAGACGGACGGCGGCGTGCACTACGCCGGCGCGTTCCTCGACGACATCTCGCTGAGCTCGGGCGGTACGACCCTGGCCACCGACGACGTCGAGCAGGGCGCGGGCGCCTGGACCGCCACGGGCCGCTGGAACATCTCCACCGGCACCGAGACGGCGACCTACCCGCGCTACTACCTCCTGGAGAACCGCGAGTACGTCGGCTCCGACGCGCTCCTCGCCGAGGGCCCGTACCAGTTCAGCAAGGGCATCACCGCGCCGGACTGGGTCGAGTACTTCCGCTACCAGAACGGCATGCTCGTCTGGTACGTCGACCGGTCCTTCGACGACAACAACGTCAGCGCCCACCCGGGCGGCGGCCAGGCCATGGCCGTCGACGCCCGCCCGGCCCCGTTCCGGTACGCCGACGGGACCGCGCCCAGCAACCGGCGCCAGCCCTTCGACGCGACCTTCGGCCTGGAGGCCACCGACGCGACCTGCCTCCACAAGGAGGCCCTCGTGGGCAAGGGCGGCAGCCAGACCGTCCAGACCCTTGCGGCCTGTGCGCCCTCCGTCCCGGGCATCCCGGTCTTCGACGACACGGACCCGAACGCGTACTACGACACGTCGGCCCCGCAGGCCAGCGTGAAGGTCGCCGGCCATGGCGTCCGCGTCACGATCACCGGCGACGCCGGTGACGACCTGACGATCAGCGTGGCCAACCCGGCCGCGCACTGATCAACCGCTGAGGGGGGCGGTACGGGAGGGGCCTCAGGCCTCCTCCCGTACCGCCCTCGCCAGTTCCGCCAGGAACGCGACCACGCCCGCCGGGCCCCGCACCGCCAGGTCCGCGCGGTCGGCCAGTTCGGGGACCTCCGTGGAGCCGCTGCAGACCAGGAGGCCCGGGGTGCCGTCGGAGCGGAGCTTCTCGACGGCGGCGAAGGCGGGCAGGTCGCCCAGGTCGTCGCCCGCGTACAGGACGGACCCCGCGTCCACCTCCCGTACGTACTCCGCGAGCGCGACGCCCTTGTCCATGCCCGGGGGCCGCAGCTCCAGGACCATGCGGCCGGGCTCCAGGACGAGGCCGTGGTGGGTGGCGAGGTCGCTCAGTGGGCCCTTGAGGGCCTCGAAGGCGCGCTCGGGGTCGAGGGCGCGGCGGGTGTGGACGGCGACCGCGCGGCCCTTCTCCTCGATCCAGACGCCCGGCCAGGCGCCGGCCCGGTCGAGGAAGCCCGGGAGCTCGGCGCGGACGGAGGCCACGCCCGGGTGCGGGGCGGCGGCCCGGACGGTGCCGCTGCGGGCGTCCCAGCGTTCGGCGCCGTAGTGGCCGAGGACGACGAGGTGCTCCAGGCCGGGGACGCCGGCGAAGCCGCCGTACCGGACGGCGACCCCGGCGGGGCGGCCCGTCACGACGGCGATGGAGGCGACCTCGGGGGCGAGGGCGGCGAGCGCCTCGACGGCGCCGGGGTGGGCGCGGGCCCGTTCGGGGTCGGGGACGATCTCGGCGAGGGTGCCGTCGAAGTCGAGGGCGACGACGGCCTTCGCGGGCCGCGCGAGGAGCGCGGCCAGACCGTCGCGGCCGGCGGATGTGGTCGGGTGCGGGAGGCTGCTGACCATGTCCCCGACCCTACCGATGCGGGGCGCCCGCGTCAGGGGCACGAACGAGACGTGAGCTCAGCGCCTTCTCTGTTTCTCGTCCCGTACCCGGCGCAGGCGGTTCACCGTCACCGGGTCGTGGGCGAGGGCCCTCGGGTCGTCCAGAAGGGCGTTGAGCAGCTGGTAGTAGCGGGTCGGGGAGAGTCCGAGGTTCTCGCGGACCGCACGCTCCTTGGCGCCGGGGCCGGGCCAGGAGCGGCGTTCGACGGCGAGGAGGGCCTGCTCGCGCTCACCGAGCCCGCCGAGGTCGGCGAGGTCGGCGAGGCCGCCGACACCGGCAGCGACGGCGGCCTCGGCAGCGTCGGCGCCGTCACCGGCGTCGACGGCGCCATCGGCAGCGTCGGCGCCGTCGCCGTCATCGGCGGCGGCGTCCACCGCTTCCCGGTCCTCGGTCATAAGACCAACCTATTACTCGGCGCTCTCCGCCGCCGTCGCCGCCCGGCCTATCGACCCGAGGACCTCGGCGGGTACTCCGGCCGGGGTGACGGCCTTGCCGATGTTCTGCTTGACGTTCTCGCTGACCTTGGCCCAGGACGTCTTGCCGACCGGCGGGAGCTGGCTCTCCGGCAGCGTCTTGAGGAAGACGCGCAGGTTGGCGTGCTCGGGCTCGGTCTCCATGCGGGTGGAGGCGGTGACGGTGACCGGGAGGAGGTCGTTGTCGCCGGCGAACTTCAGGACGTTCTCGTCGCTGAAGACGAAGTTGAGGAAGTCGCCGATCTCCTTGCGGTGACCGTTCTGCTTGAAGCCCATGATCCAGTCGGCCACGCCCATGGCGGCGTCGGCCTGGCCGTCGACGCCCGGGAGCGGGACCTGGCCCACCTCGACGCCGTTCTTGGCGGCTTCCTTGAGGAGCGAGGGGTGGCCGTTGAGCATGCCGACCTCGCCGCTCGCGAAGGCGGCGAAGGCGGCCTTGCGGTTGAGCTTGCCGGGGGCGACGGGCCCGGTGAGGCCCTTGCCGACCAGGTTGTTCTTGAGCCAGTCGAAGGTCTTGATGTTGGCGTCGGAGTCGACCGCGTAGTGGTCGGTGCCGTCGGTCCAGCCACCGCCGCCGCTGAGCATCCACATCAGGGCCTCGGCCTGGGCCTCCTCGGGGCCGAGGGGCAGCGCGAAGGGGGTGCGGACACCGTTGTCCTTCAGCTTCTCGGCGGCCTCGGCGAGCTCGTCCCAGCTGGTGGGAGCCTTGGCGCCGGCCTCGTCGAAGAGGGCCTTGTTGTAGAACAGCGGCCGGGTGGAGGCGACGAAGGGCAGCCCGTACTGGATCCGCTTGTGCTCCCCGGCCTCGACGAGCGGCGCCAGGAAGTTGGACTGGACGGGTATGGAGAGGAGCTCGTCGGCGGCGTAGAGCTGGTCGGCGGCCGCGTAGTCGGCGTAGGCGCCGATCTGCGCGATGTCGGGGGCCTTGTCGGCCTTGACCATCTCGGCGACCTTGCGGTCGACGTCGTCCCAGGACTCGATCTGCACCTCGACCTTGACGCCGGGGTGTCCGGCCTCGAAGGCGGAGACGAGGCCGGCCCAGTACTTCTTGGTGGTGTCGCCGCCGGTGAGGTCGTAGTCGGCGGCGACCAGTCTGAGGGTCACGTCGCCGGAGTCGCCCCCGAGGGAGCCACAGCCGGCGACCGTGGCGGTCAGTCCGAATGCGGCGACGGCCGCGGTCAGTCCAAGGAATCGTCGCCGCTCCACGGCTTCATCCACCTTTTGCTCGTCGTTGAGCTGCATCGAGCCGCACGTTTGCTCTGCGCAGGGCCGTAAGTCTCTCGCGTGCGCGGGTATGAGGTCTACACCACTCGGGTATCACTTCCGCAACGCCACCGGGACGATGGGCCCCATGACGGGACCCGAATTTGTATCCGTACGCAACAATCCTCGGCAGTGGACTAGACCTTTTGGGTCCGCGAGGGCCAAACTGTCCCCCGTGAGACACGTCATCGCCCTGGATGTGGGCGGCACCGGCATGAAGGCCGCCCTCGTCGGGGCGGACGGCACCCTGCTCCACGAGGCCCGCCGCGCCACCGGACGCGACCGCGGCCCCGAGGCCGTCGTGGAGACGATCCTCGGCTTCGCCGCCGAGCTCCGCGCCCTCGGCCAGGAGCGGTACGGCGAGCCCGCGGCGGCCGCCGGAGTCGCCGTCCCCGGCATCGTCGACGCGGAGAACGGCATCGCCGTCTACGCCGCCAACCTCGGCTGGCACGACGTTCCCATGCGTGAACTCCTCAGCGGCAGACTCGACGGCATCCCCGTCGCCCTCGGCCACGACGTCCGCACCGGCGGCCTCGCCGAGGGCCGCATCGGCGCGGGCAACGGCGCCGACCGCTTCCTCTTCGTGCCCCTCGGCACCGGCATCGCCGGTGCCATCGGCATCGGCGACCGCATCGAGGCCGGCGCCCACGGCTACGCCGGCGAGATCGGCCACATCGTCGTCCGCCCCGGCGGCACGGTCTGCGGCTGCGGCCAGCGCGGCTGCCTGGAGCGGTACGCCTCCGCCTCCGCCGTCTCCCTGGCCTGGGCCGAGGCGAGCGGCGACCCGAAGGCCGACGCCGCCGACTGCGCGAAGGCCGTCGAGTCCGGCGACACCACGGCCCTGCGGGTCTGGCAGGACGCCGTAGACGCCCTCGCGGACGGCCTGGTCACGGCCCTCACCCTGCTGGACCCCCGCACGCTCATCATCGGTGGCGGACTGGCCGAGGCGGGGGAAACCTTGTTCACACCACTTCGGGCCGCGGTGGAGGAGCGAGTCACGTTCCAGAAGCTGCCCGCCATCGTCCCGGCGGCCCTCGGGGACACCGCCGGTTGCCTGGGCGCGGGCCTCCTCGCCTGGGACCTGCTCGCCGACCGGCGCCCCCAGCGCCCCACCGACTCGGAGGTTTCCGCCTGATGGCCGATCACAAGGTTCTCGCCGGCGCACACGTCGTGCTGCCCACCGGGATCGTCGAGAACGGACGCGTGATCGTCGACGGCGAACGCATCACCGGCAGCACCCACGAGGACGCCCCCAGCCTGGACCTGACCGGGCACTGGCTCGTCCCCGGCTTCGTCGACATGCACAACCACGGCGGCGGCGGCGCGTCCTTCACCTCCGGCACCGTCGACGAGGTCCTCAAGGGCGTCCACACCCACCGGCTGCACGGCACCACCACCGTCGTCGCCTCCTTCGTCACCGGCGAGATGGACTTCCTCACCCAGCGGGCCGGGCTGCTCTCCGAGCTCGCCGAACAGGGCGAGATCGCCGGGCTCCACTTCGAGGGCCCGTTCATCTCCCCCTGCCGCAAGGGCGCCCACGACGAGACGCTGCTCCGCGACCCCGACCCGGCCGAGGTCCGCAAGCTGATCGACGCCGCCCGCGGCCAGGCCAAGATGGTCACCCTCGCCACCGAGCTGCCCGGCGGCATCGACTCCGTACGCCTGCTCGCCGAGCACGGCGTGATCGCCGCCATCGGCCACACCGACGCGACGTACGAGCAGACCGTCGCCGCCATCGACGCGGGCGCCACCGTCGCCACCCACCTCTACAACGCGATGCCCGCCCTCGGCCACCGCGCGCCCGGCCCGATCGCCGCCCTCCTGGAGGACGAGCGGATCACCGTCGAGCTCATCAACGACGGCACCCACCTCCACCCCGCCGCCCTGGAGCTCGCCTTCCACCACGCGGGCCCCGAGCGCGTCGCCCTCATCACCGACGCCATGGACGCCGCCGGCTTCGGCGACGGCCGCTACATGCTCGGCACGCTGGAGGTCGAGGTGAAGGACAGCGTCGCCCGCCTCGTCGAGGGCGGCTCCATCGCCGGCTCGACCCTCACCCTGGACCGCGCGTTCAAGCGCGCCGCCACCATCGACGGCCTGCCCGTCGAGTCGGTCGTCCAGGCGATCTCGGCCAACCCGGCCCGTCTGCTGGGCGTGTACGACCGCGTCGGCTCCCTGGAGCCCGGCAAGGACGCCGACATCGTGGTCCTGGACGCCGAGTTCAACCTCAAGGGCGTCATGCGCAAGGGCGAGTGGATCGTCGACCCGAAGGCCTGAACACACTTCTGCCCCGGCGTCACACCCTCCTGATCCGGAGTCACACGCTTCTGATCAGGAGTCACGCGGAAGGGCGGTGGGCCGGGGGTCTGGGCCTACCGCTATTCGTTTGGCATGATCAGTGCCCGTCGGAGCGCACGTTCCGCAGGACTTCACACGGAGTACGGGGGTTGGTCAGGTGATTCTCACGGTCACCCTCAACACGGCGGTGGACCTGACCTACCGGGTCCCCGCCCTCACCCCGCACGCCTCCCACCGGGTCACCCAGGTCATCGAACGCCCCGGCGGCAAGGGCCTCAACGTCGCCCGGGTGCTCGCCGCGCTCGGGTACGAGACCGTCGCCACCGGCTTCGCGGGCGGCGCCACGGGAGCCGTGCTCCGCGAGCAGCTCGCCGCGACCCCGGTCCGCGACGAACTCGTCGAGACCGCGGGCCCCACCCGCCGTACCGTCGCGATCGTCGACACCGCGAGCGGCGACACCACCCAGCTCAACGAACCGGGCCCCACGGTCACCGCCGCCGAGTGGACCGTCTTCCGCACCCGCTTCGCCGCGCTCCTCGACGGCGCCGCGGCGGTCGCGCTCTGCGGCAGCCTCCCGCCGGGCATCCACGTCGGCGCGTACGCGGAGCTCGTCCGCCTCGCCCGTACGGCCGGAGTGCCCGTCCTCCTCGACACCAGCGGCGAACCCCTCCGGCGCGGCATCGCCGCCCGCCCGGACCTCGTCAAGCCCAACGCGGACGAACTCGCCCAGCTCACCGGCGCCCGCGACCCGCTGCGCGCGACCCGCGAGGCCCGGGGCCGGGGCGCCCGTACGGTCGTCTCCTCGCTCGGCCCCGAAGGCCTCCTCGCCGCGACCCCGGAGGGCCTGTGGCGCGCGGCCCCGCCGGCGGCCGTGAAGGGCAACCCGACGGGCGCGGGCGACTCCGCCGTAGCGGGCCTCCTGTCGGGCCTGGTCGACGCCGCCCCCTGGCCCGACCGCCTGGCCCGCGCGGTCGCCCTCTCGGCGGCGACGGTCCTCTCCCCGGTGGCCGGCGAGTTCGACCCGACGGCCTACGAGGAGCTGCTGCCCCGCGTGAAGGTCACCGAGGAACCCGACCGGCCGTGACGCACGCCGCTGTCGACCGGGACTAGGACTTCGGCGGGGTCACTTCCAGCCAGTCGAGCAGCACGTCGCACTGATTGCCGGTCTCGCACGAGATCTTGATCTCGTTCTCGCCCTTCTGGAGGTCGACCGGCGCCCAGGTGGTCTGCCAGTTCTTCTCCAGGTTCGGGTCCGAGGAGTGGATGAAGTTCTTCAGCCCGAGCGGCGAGGTGTTCGCCTTGCCGTTGACCGTCAGCGTCGCGTTGGCGTCGACGGCGGGGATGGCGTAGCGCACGGTCAGGTGGTACTTCCCCTCCGTCGGCATGTTCGCCTTCCAGGTCACCGAGGAACCGACCTGGTTGAAGCCCGCGACATAGGTGCCGTTCGAGCCCTCGGCGCCCTTGACGTCCGTGGCGAGTCCCGCGCTGCCGCCCAGCTTCAGCGTGGCCGCGTCCTGCTTCGGGAGTTCGACCGGGGTCTCGTCCGCGCTCGGCTCGGTGCTGGGCTCCTCGGACGGGTTCACGGGCGCGGTCGTGGTGGTGCCACCGGTGCCGGCCTGCTTGTCCTTGTCGTCCTCGTTGCCCATGTTGGTGATCACGGCGGCCGCGATGCCGACCACGACGACCGCGACGACCGCGACCGCGCCGATGAGGATGCCCCGGGTGTTGGGGCCGCGGCCGGAGCCGCCACCGTGGTGCTGCTGCGGCGGGGGGCCCTGCCGGGTCGGCGGGCCGCCGTACGTCTCGGGGGCGGCGTACTGCGCCTGCGGCTGGCCGTACGGGGCCTGCTGCTGCGGCGGTACGTACGGCTGCGCGTGCTGCTGGCCGCCGTGACCGCCGTACTGGCGCTCGCCGACCGTTCTGACCTGGTTGTACGAGGTGCGGGGCACGCCGGGCTGGGCCGCGGCGGGGCCGGGGTAGCCGTAGCCGCCCCCACCCGGGGGCTGGGCGCCCGCGGCCTGACCGTCCTCGTACAGGTAGCCGAACGGGTCGTCGTTCTCGGGCTTGTTCGCGCCGTCGTTACCGGCAGCCATCCGGGTTCCTCTCCATGCTCGCCAGCCGTCGCCGACCGGCCGAGCCTACCTCGAACGGACCAGCCCCCGAAGCGGCCCCGGGCGTGTCAGGAGCCTCAGCCGGCGCGGCGGTGAACCTTGGCACGGGAGCGTTTCTCCACGTACATCCGCTGGTCCGCGGAGTTCAGGACCTCTTCCACGGTCATCCCGCATTCGGCCCAGCCGATGCCGAAACTCGCCCCGACGCGGACCGCCCGACCGTCCACCCGGATCGGCGGAATGATCGCGTTGCGCAGGCGTACGGCCAGGTCGGCCGCGTCCGCCGCGCCGAGACCGTCGGCGAGGACCACGAACTCGTCACCGCCGAGCCGGGCGACCGTGTCCCCGTCGCGGACCCCGGTGGTGAGACGGCGCGCGACCTCGATGAGCACCGCGTCACCGGTGTGGTGCCCGAAGCGGTCGTTGATCGACTTGAAGCCGTCGAGGTCGCAGAAGAGGACGGCGAGGCCCTTGGTGCCGTCGTCGATGTCACCACCCGAGGGGGCCACCATGTGGACATGGTGGTCGTACGGGCCGACGCCCGCCGGCTCGAAGCCGAAGCCGTGCTCGTGTTCGTGCTCGTACGGCGACTCGTAGCCGGAGTGGCCGGACCCCCCGGAGCCCCCGGAACCGCCGGAACCGCCGGGGTCGTAGCCCGTGTGACCGGAGTCCTGGCCGGTGCCGTATCCGTTGTCGTATCCGGTGTCGTGTCCCGTCTCGTAGCCGCCGTCCCGCGCGGAGTCGTACCCCCCGGACGCGTACCCACCGCCGTACCCGGCGGCCTGGTCGACCGACACGTGCGCCGCCGGGCGCTCGCACAGCCGGGCGGAGAGCCGGGACCGCAGCTCGGCGCTGTTGGGGAGACCGGTGAGGGCGTCGTGCGAGGCCCGGTGGGCGAGCTGGAGCTCGTGCCGCTTGCGCTCCTCGATGTCCTCGACGTGGGTGAGGAGGAAACGGGGGCCGTCGGCCGCGTCGGCGACGACCGAGTTGCGGAGGGACACCCACACGTACGTGCCGTCGCGCCGCCCGAGCCGCAGCTCGGCCCGGCCGCCCTCGGCGGAGGTCCGCAGCAGCGTCCCTATGTCCTCGGGGTGGACGAGGTCGGCGAAGGAGTAGCGCCGCATCGCGGCGGCGGGCCGGCCGAGGAGCCGGCACAGGGCGTCGTTGGTGCGCAGGAGCCGGCCGTGCTGGTCGCCGCCCATCTCGGCGATGGCCATCCCGGAGGGGGCGTACTCGAAGGCCTGCCGGAAGGATTCCTCGCTGGCCCGGAGTGCCTGCTGCTCCCGCTCCAGGCGGACGAGGGCGCGCTGCATGTTGGAGCGGAGCCGGGCGTTGCTGATGGCGATCGCCGACTGGGAGGCGTACATCTGGAGCGCCTCCTGGCCCCAGGGACCAGGGTGCCGGCCGTTGCGCGGGCGGTCGACGGATATGACGCCGAGGAGCTCACGGCCGGAGCCGGGCGGGGGTCCCCCCGGGCGGGCGGAGCCGAGCCTGGGCGAGTACATGGGGGCGTAGAGGCGGTCGTGCGGGTGCCACTCGTCCTCGAAGCGGGGCGCGGGGCCGTCGGTGTGCCACTGGGGGACGTCGTCCTCCATCAGTACCCAGCCCTCGGTGTGCGGGATGAACCGCAGGTCGCCCCAGGCGGTGGCCATGGACAGGCGGCGGTCCCAGGAGGCGCGGGAGCCGACCCGGCCGGTGATCAGGGCCTCGGCGGCGGAGCTGCCGGCGAAGGCGGCGACGACGAGGTCACCGTCGGGGCGTACGAGGTTGACGCAGGCAAGCTCGTAGTTGAGACCGGCGACCACACCCTCGGCGACGGTCTGCAGGGTGTCCGCCAGGCTGCGCGCAGTGTTGAGGTCCGCCACGACCTGATGCAGCTGCCGCAGGGTCGAGAGACGGACGTACGGCTCCGACTCGGTCTCCATCGCTCGCTCTCCCCGAGACCTCGACAGCAACTCCAGGGTTCTCATCGGCTTCGTGTTGCACAGTCACCGTTCGTATTGCACTGTCACTGCCACTGAATCACAGCGAGCTGCGCACCCGGTACACAGGGTCAGCAAATACTGGTCGCTGTGACTCAAGTCACAGCAGGTCATGGCGGGTCATGGCAGGTCACGGCGGCTCGCACCTGCCTCCCGCCCGGGTCCTAGGACCGGCGGGGGTGGCGGACTGGTCCCCCGGTCCGATGCGGCGCCGGAGGGCCGGGGCTAGCGTGCGGGTGTGCTGCAGAAAACTCCCGCCTCGCCCCCCGTGTCCGATCTGGCCATCCCTCATGCTGAGGGAGTGAGCAACGACGAGTTCCGGGCGGCGATGTCCCGCCTCGCGGCCGGCGTGGTCCTGGTGACCGCGCACGACCCCGACGACGGCCCGCGCGGTGAGGACGTCGGCATGACGGCCACGGCCTTCGTCTCGGTCTCCCTCGACCCGCCCCTGGTCCTGGTCAGCCTGCGCAACGGCTCCCGCATGGACGACCTGCTCACCGACGTGCCCGTCTGGGCGGTGTCGATCCTCGGCGAGAACCAGCGGCACATCGCGGGGCGCTTCGCCATGAAGAACCGGGTCAGCGACCGGCTCCTCTTCGCCGACCTGCCGTACGCCCGCGGCGAGGAGAGCGGCGCCCCGCTCATGGGCGGCGCGCTGGCGACCCTGGAGTGCCGTACGGAGAGCAGGGTCGTGGCCGGCGACCACACGCTCGTGGTGGGCCGGGTCCTGACGGTCGCCGCGGGGGCGGCGGAGGGCGGCCCGCTCACGTACTACCAGGGGAAGTACCGGCACCTGTCCTGAGGACGGGACGTACGGACGGTACGGGACGTACGGCGGTACGGGACGTACGGCGGTACGGGACCGGATCAGCCCCAGTCGCGGGACTGGCGCGTCCGCTTCGTCTCCGAGCGCTGCTTCTTCTCGCGCAGCCGGCGCTCGTTGATACCGCGGGGGATCTTCGTCGGCCGGCGGGGCTTCGGCGGCGGGGCCGTCGCCTCGGCGAGCAGCGCGGCGAGCCGCACCGCCGCCGTCTCGCGGTTGCGCCACTGGGAGCGGTGCTCCGAGGCGCGGACCGTCACGACGCCGTTCACCAGGCGGGTGGCGAGGCGCTCCAGGGCGCGGGCCTTCCACACCTCGGGCAGCGCGTCGGTGGCGGCGAGGTCGAAGCGGAGCTCGACCTGGGAGTCGCTGGTGTTCACATGCTGACCGCCCGGGCCCGAGGAACGCGAGAAACGCCACTGGAGCTCGGCCTCGGGGAGCGAGACGGAGCCGCGGATGGGATACGGACCGGACATGCCTCCCATGTTCCCCGCAGGGGGCCATCGGAGTCATCCTGTTTTCGCCGGGAGAGCACCGGGAACCGTCCGGGGGCACCACGCGTTTCTCCAGGCGAAGACACCACGATGAAAGGGACTTTCCATGGCTGTGAGCCTGTCCAAGGGCGGCAACGTCTCTCTGACCAAGGAGGCCCCGGGCCTCACCGCTGTCACTGTGGGCCTCGGCTGGGACGTCCGCACCACCACCGGTACCGACTTCGACCTCGACGCCTCGGCGATCGGCGTGGACGCCGCCGGCAAGGTCGCCTCCGACGCACACTTCGTCTTCTTCAACAACAAGGCGACGCCGGACCAGACCATCGTCCACACCGGTGACAACCGCACCGGCGAGGGCGGCGGCGACGACGAGCAGATCAACGTCAACCTCGCGGCCCTCCCGCCGAACGTCGACAAGATCGTCTTCCCGGTCTCCATCTACGACGCGGTCAACCGCTCGCAGAACTTCGGCCAGGTGCGCAACGCCTACATCCGCATCGTGAACCAGGCCGGCGGCGCCGAGCTCGCCCGCTACGACCTCTCCGAGGACGCGGCCGTCGAGACCGCCATGGTCTTCGGCGAGCTGTACCGCAACGGCGCCGAGTGGAAGTTCCGCGCGGTCGGCCAGGGCTACGCCTCGGGCCTCGAGGGCATCGCCCGCGACTTCGGCGTCAACCTCTGACCCGTCACGACGCGTGAGAGCCCCGGCCGGGTTTCCCCGGCCGGGGCTCTCCCGTTGGCCCTAACCTTTCGGCGTGATCGTCGAAACCCTCGCGCCCAAGGCCCTGGAGGACGGTGCGGCCCTCCCCGGCCCGCTGCTCACCGAACTCACCGCGCTGTACGCCTCCGACGAGGAGTTCCAGCAGCTGAGCGGCGACTTCCCGGACCCGTCCGACATCCGGCCCGAGCAGGTCGCGGCCGCCCTCGCCGACGAACTCGCGCGGGCCACGGCCGAGGTCCTGCTGGCCCGCTCCGAGGGCCGGCTCGTCGCCGTCGCCGTCACCCTCGGCCGGCACCCCGACCCGGCGGAACCCGAACCGTGGCTCGGGCTCCTCATGGTCCACGGGGACGAACGGCGTACGGGCCACGGCCGCCGGCTCGCCGCGTACGTCGAGGACCGCTTCCGTGCCGGGGGCCGTACGGGCCTGCGGCTCGCCGTCCTGGAGAACAACCCGAAGGCGCTGGCCTTCTGGACCTCCCTCGGCTACGAGGAGACCGGCCGCCGACCGGACCTCGCCCACGGCCGCCCGTGCGTGGTCATGCGGAAGGGCCTGGCCTGACCTCGACCAGGGAGAGCGCGTCGGCCGCCGCCGGGGAGAGCTCTTCCACCGGCGCGGTCAGCGGCCGCCACTCGACGGCCTCCGTACTGCCGTCCACCTCGGTGACGACCAGGGGGTCGCCGGGCCGGAGCTCCACCGCGTAGAAGACCGCCACCAGGTGCCAGGTCACACCGTTCCGGGTGGCCGTGTACGTACGGGCGTCGACCAGCCGGGCCTCGGCGAGCACCCGGCCCGTCTCCTCGTACAGCTCGCGCGCCAGCGCCTCCACCGGCTGCTCGCCGGGGTCGATCCCGCCGCCCGGGAGATGCCAGAGGCCGGGCTCGAAGACCGCCGAGGCCTCCGACAGACGGGTCAGGAGCAGCTGCTCGCGCTCGACGACGATCGCGTAGGCCGATACGCGTCTCCGTATGCGGGTGTTCATCGCTTCCCCTCCGGGGTCATCGCTTCCGTTCCGGGTTCATCGCTTCCCTTCCGGGTTCATCGCTTCCCTTCCGGGTTCATCGGGTGTCCGGCTTCTCCTCGCCGTACAGCCAGATGTCCCACAGCTCGTCCAGGTCGCGTCCGGCCACGCTCTCCGCGTAGGCGGTGAAGTCGTCCGTGGAGGCGTTGGCGTGACGGTACTTCGCGGGCCAGCCGCGGAGGATCTCGTCGAAGGTCTTCTCCCCGACCGTCTCGCGGAGCATGTGCAGGACCATCGCGCCCCGCTGGTACACGGGCGGGTCGAAGAGGTTCTCGGCGGTGGGCGGGGAGGCCGGCGGGAAGGCCCAGTTGGCCTCCTGGGCGAGGGCCCGCTCGAAGTGCGTCCGCGCGGGGACGTGCTCGTACTCCTCCGTGTACAGCCACTCGGCGTACGTCGCGAAGCCCTCGTTCAGCCACAGGTCCCGCCAGCTCGCGGGCGAGACCGAGTTCCCGAACCACTGGTGGGCCAGCTCGTGGACCAGGGTCGTCCGGTCGAAGGCGGCGGCCGGGAAGACGGGCCGCGTCTGGGTCTCCAGGGCGTACCCGAGCGTCCCGTCCTCGGTGACGATCGCGCCGGCGCTGGAGAAGGGGTACGGCCCGAAGCGCCGGGTCTGCCGGGCGATGATCTCGGGGATCTCGCCGCGCAGCGGGGCGGTCGCGTCGGCGATCGGGCGTTCGGCGGCCGTGAGCACGGGGACGGAGTCAGGGGCCCCGGTCGCGACCCCGTCCCCGTCCCCGTCCCCCTTCGCGACACCGGTCGCCGTCTCGTACCGGCCGATCGCGACCGTCGCGAGATAGCTCGCCATCGGCTCGGCCATGTGCCACTCGGTCGTCACGCGGCCGTCGGCCGCCGTCCGGCGGGCGGTCCTGACACCGTTGGACAGACCTTCGAGTCCGGCCGGGACGGTGAGCGTCAGCTCGTACGCGGCCTTGTCGGAGGGGTGGTGGTTGCCCGGGAACCAGGTCATCGAGCCGGCCGGTTCGCCGACCGCCACGGCACCGTCGTCGGTGCGCAGCCAGCCCTCCTCGGAGCCGTCCGCGTCCGTGATCGGCTCGGGCACGCCCCGGTAGGTGACGGTGGTCCGGAACTCCGCGCCCTCGCGGATCTCCTCGCGCGGCCGGAGCGTCAACTCGTTCCCGGCCCGGTTGACCGCGGCGGGCGCGTCGTCGACGGACGCCCGGTCGACGGTGAGCCCGGCGAGGTCGAGGTTGAAGGCGCTGAGGTCCTGGGTGGCGCGGGCGGTGATCTCGGCGGTGCCGTCGAGCCGCCCGGTCCGGGGCTCGTACGCGAGCGTGAGGGCGTAGTGGCTCACGTCGTAGCCGCCGTTGCCGAGCCTCGGGAAGTACGGGTCGCGCAGCCCGGCGGCCCCGGGGGTTCCCCGGACGCCGCCGGTGGCCTCCGTACAGCCGCCCGCGAGGAGTGCGAGGGCGGTGAGGGCGGCGGCGAGGCCGCCCGCGGCTGCTCCGGCCCGGTGGCGCCGGTCCGTCCGGTTGCGCTGGGTCACGTATCGATCCTATGCAGGGCCGATACGCGAAAGGTGACGGCGCCCGGCGGGGGATCCGGGCGCCGTCACCGGCTGTGGGGTGGCCGGGGGCTACTTGTGATGGCCGGGGGGCTACTTGTCGAGGGCGGCGACGCCGGCCTGGGCGAACTTCTCGTCGAGGTCGCCCGAGGGGGCGCCCGCGACACCGATGCCCGCGATGGGCGCGCCCTTGGCGGTCACCGGGGCGCCGCCGCCGAGGAAGAGGGTGCCGGGGATGTCCTTCAGGGTCGGGGCGTTCGCGAGGCGCTTGACCAGCTCCGAGGTCGGGGCGTTCCAGGACACGGCGGTGTACGCCTTCTTCTCGGCCGACTCGTAGGACTGCGGGCCGGCGCCGTCGCCGCGCAGGGTGACGATGGTGTTGCCGTTGCGGTCGACGACGGCGACGGAGACACGCTGGTTCTCCTTCTCGGCGGCGTCGAGGGTCGCCTGCGCGGCCTTGGTGGCGGCCTCGATCGTCAGGTGGGTCGACTGCTGGAGGTTGTCGTCGCCGGCGTCGGCGCGGACCACGGCGGCAGGGGCGGCGGCCGGGGCGGAGGCGTTCGCGGAGACCGCGCCGAAGGTACCGGCGGCGACGACAGCGGCGGCGGTGGCACCGAAGAGGATCTTCTTCATGAGGAACTCCGTGAGGGTGAGGTGCGGATGAGGAGGCCGTTCGAGCCGCAGGGCGGTGTGTGTGCCGTTCCCTCGCTCTGCCATCAATCCTGTGGCCGGAACCCGGGCCGTTCGGTCCACGGTCCGGCTGCCCTGCTCACGCACACTGGAGGACGGCCGGGTCAGCCGATCGGCTGATGCCCCCGTGGTCCCCCCGGGCCAGGATGGACAGATATCCCCAGGTCAGGAAGGTGAGAACGTGACACGGCCGACGGAGACCCAGGAGCGGGACCCCGACGCCCGCTGGCTCGCGCGGGTCATGCACATCGCCTTCTTCCTCCTCCTCGGCGCCTCGCTCGCCCGCTTCCTGCTGCGCCACCCCTGGGAGGACCGCAGCCCCTGGATCGTCGCCCTCTCCGGCGCCCTCGCCTCCCTCTACCTCCTCGGGCCCGTCGTCGGCACCCGCGCCGCGCCCCGCCGGATCGCCTGGCTGGGCACCGTCGTCGCCGTCTGGATCCTCCTCGTCGTCCTCGCGCCGAGCTTCGCCTGGTGCGCGGTGCCGCTCTTCTACACGGGCCTGCGCACCCTCCCGGCGCGGGCCGCGCTCGGCCTGGTCACGCTGCTCACCGCGTTCGTGGTGTTCGCACAGGTGCAGCTCGCGCACGGCGGCTGGGACCCGAACCTGATCGTCGCTCCGCCGGCCGTCGCCGCCATCGCCACCGGGGTCTTCGTGTACTCGGACCGGCAGGCGGCCCGTCAGCGGGCGCTCATCGACGACCTGATCCGCACCCGGCGCGAACTCGCCGCGATCGAGCGCCGCGAGGGCACCCTCGCCGAGCGCCAGCGGCTGTCCATGGAGATCCACGACACCCTGGCGCAGGGCCTGTCCAGTCAGCAGATGCTGCTCCAGGCGGCCGACCGCACCTGGGACAGCGACCCGGCCACCGCCCGCCGCCATGTCCGTACGGCCGAGTCCATCGCCGAACGCAACCTCGCCGAGGCCCGCCGTTTCGTCCACGACCTGGCACCCGCCGACCTCGCCGAGGGCGGCGGCCTCGAAGAGGCCCTGCGGGGCCTGGCGGCCCGCGAGTCGACGGCCTTCCGGGTCGACGGGACCGCGGTCCCGCTCCCCGAACGGGTGCAGTCGGCGCTCCTGCGGATCGCGCAGGGCGCCCTCGCCAACATCCGCGAGCACGCCGGCGCCGACTCCGCCGCCCTGACCCTCACCTACCTCGACGACCAGGTGGTCCTGGACATCGCCGACGACGGCCGCGGCTTCGACCCGGTCGAGACTCCGGGCGGCGTGCGGGGGCACGGGCTGCCCGCGATGCGCGTGCGGGCGCGGCAGCTGGGCGGCACCCTGACAGTCGAGTCCACGCCGGGCGAGGGCACGGTGCTCTCGGCCGCGATCCCCCTCCCGGGTCCGCACCCGGCGAACCCGCCCTCGGCCCCACCCCCGCCGCCGAACCCGCCCCCGAACCCGCCCTCCCAGGAGTCGTGATGTCCGTACGGATCCTCCTCTGCGACGACCACGTCGTCGTCCGCGCCGGCCTGCTCGCCCTGCTCGGCAGCACCCCCGACATCGAGGTCGTCGGCGAGGCCGGCAGCGGCGAGGAGGCCGTCGCGATGGCGGCGAAGCTGAAGCCGGACGTCGTCCTGATGGACCTCCAGCTGGGCGCGGGCATCGACGGCGTGGAGGCGACCCGCCTGATCGCGCCCACCGGCGTCCACGTACTCGTCCTCACCACCTACGACACGGACGCCGACATCACCCGGGCCATCGAGGCGGGCGCCACCGGCTACCTCCTCAAGGCCGAGCGGCCGGAGGAGCTGTTCGCCGCGATCCACTCGGCCGCCCAGGGCCGCACCGCCCTCTCCCCGCCGGTCGCCAGCCGGGTCATGGACCGGATGCGGGGCGCGGCGGGCCCGAGCCTCACGGACCGGGAGCGGGACATCCTGGGCCAGCTGGGGCGGGGCCTCGGCAACCGGGAGATCGCGCGGGCGCTGTTCATCAGCGAGGCGACGGTGAAGACCCACCTCGGCCGCATCTACGCGAAGCTCGGCGTCGACACGCGCGCGGGCGCGGTCGCGGTCGCGAAGGAACGGCGCCTGCTGCCGTAGACCGCGCCTCGTCCGTACGCGACACCGCGCGTCGTCATACGCGACACCGCGCCTCGCCCGTACGCGACACCGCGCCTCGTCCGGACGCGACACCGCGCCTCGTCATACGCGCGCCCCTCCGCTGCTACTCTGCGTTGCCCTTCAACCGCACGGTGTCAGCAATTCAGTCCCAGTGGGAGCGCACGTGAAGCTCGCGATCGTCGGCGGCGGACCCGCCGGCCTCTACCTCTCGATCCTGCTGAAGCGGCAGGACCCCGCCCACGAGATCGCCGTGTACGAGCGGAACCCCGCGGGTTCCACGTACGGCTGGGGCGTGACGTACTGGGCCGGGCTCCTCGACAAGCTCCGCGCGGGCGACCCCGAGTCCGCGGCCGCCGTCGCCGAGGCCTCGGTGACCTGGACCGACGGGGTCGCGATCGTCCGTGACGAGCGCACCGTCCACCGCGGAGACGCGGGCTTCGGCATCGGGCGGCGGCGGATGCTGGCGCTGCTCGCCGACCGGGCCGAAGAGCTCGGCGTACGCGTCGAGTTCGAGCACGACATCGCGGGCCCGGACGCGCCCGAGCTGGCCGACGCGGATCTGGTGGTCGCCGCCGACGGCGTCAACAGCGTGCTCCGCGAGGCCCACCCGGAGCACTTCGGCAGCGCGGTCACGAGCGGCCGCAACCAGTACATCTGGCTCGGCACCACCAAGGTCTTCGACTCCTTCAGCTTCGCCTTCAAGGAGACCGAGCGCGGCTGGATCTGGTGCTACGCCTACGGGTTCAGCGGCGAGCGTTCGACGTGTGTCGTCGAGTGCTCCCGGGAGACGTGGACCGGTCTCGGTCTCGACACGCTCGGCGAGGCCGACAGCCTGCACCTCCTCGAAAAGCTGTTCCACGACCTCCTCGACGGGCACGAGCTGATCGGCCGGGACCGGGCCGACGACGCCGCCCAGTGGCTCACCTTCCGCACCCTCACCAACCGGGTCTGGCACCGCGGCAACCTCGTCCTCCTCGGCGACGCCGCCCACACCACGCACTACTCGATCGGCGCGGGCACCACCCTGGCCCTGGAGGACGCGCTGGTCCTGGCGGACGCGCTGCGTACGCACGCCGACCTGGACACGGCCCTCACCACGTACGGGAAGCGGCGCCGCGCCGAGCTCGTCTCCGCGCAGAGCGCGGCCCGCTACAGCGCCCAGTGGTACGAGAACCTCCCGCGGTACATGCGCCTGGAGCCGGCGCAGATGTTCGCGCTGCTCGGCCAGCGCCACTCGCCGCTGCTCCCGCACATCCCGCCGCAGCTCTACTACCGGATCGACCGGGCCGCCGAACAGCTGGAGCCGCTGCGCCGGTTCAAGCGCTGGCTGGGCCCGCGGGTGGCGCGGGCGGTCCACGGCCGCCGCTGAGGCGCCCGCGTCAGACGTCCCGGCGGTGGACCGCGACCAGGGCCACCGCCACCGCGGCGAGCGACCAGACCGCGTACACCGTCCACGCGCCGCCCGTCGTCCACGGGAACTCCACCGGCACCGGCGAGTCCCCCACCTCCGTAAGCCGCTGCCACGCGCCCTGCGGCAGGGCGTGCAGGAACGTCGCCGACCAGCGGCTGCGCCCGTCGAGGAGCGCGGGCAGCAGGAGCAGCACCCCGGTGAGGCCGACGATCGTCGTCGCCGTGTGCCGCAGCAGCGCCCCGAGGCCGAAGCCGACGAGCGCGGACACGGGGGCGAGCAGTGCGGACGCGGTGACGGCCGCCGCCGCTCCCGGGTAGCCGATCGACATGCCGACGTCCCGGCCGGACAGCACCGCCTGGGTGGCGGCGAAGGACACTCCGGCGACGAGCGCCCCGTACACGAGCATCACGCCCGCCAGGACGAGCGCCTTCGCCGCGATCACGGCCCGCCGGTCGGGGACGGCGGCGAAGGTCGTACGGATCTGCCCGGTGCCGTACTCGCCGACGATCACGAGCGCGCCGACGGCCCCGGTCGCCAGCATGAACACCATGGCCCCGCCGAGCGTGAAGGCGTCCCGCATGGCCCAGATGGGCACGAAGAGTTCACGGATGCCCTCGGGGTAGCGCGGGTAATTGCGGTAGTCGGCGAAGGTGGCGTTGAGGTTGACGGCGAGGACGGCGAAGGCGCCGACGCCGAACGCCCAGGGGGTGGAGCGCAGCGACCACAGCTTCATCCACTCGCCGGCGAGGAGGTCACGGAAGCGGGCGTTCATCGGGCGTGTCCCTTCCGCTGGTACTCGACGCTGTCGGCGGTCAGTTCCATGAACGCGTCCTCCAGGGACGAGCCCCGCGACGCCAGTTCGGCGAGCGGTGTGCCGTTCCGGAAGGCGAGCATCCCGATCCGGTCCCCGCTCATCCCGGTCACGGTGAACGCCCCTGCTCCCTCTTCGGGCGGTCCTACGGTCGCCCCGGCGCGGGTCAGTACGGCGGCGAGGCCCGGTCCGGCGGCCGGGTCGGCGGTCCGCACGGTCACGCCCCGGCCGGTTCCGGCGCCGGTGCCGCGCGCGGCGAAGTCCGCCAGGCTCTCGGCGGCGATCAGCCTGCCGCGGCCGATGACGACGAGGTCGTCGGCGGTGTGCTCCATCTCGCTCATCAGATGGCTGGAGACGAACACCGTCCGCCCCTCGGCGGCCAGCCGACGGAACAGCCCGCGCGCCCACAGCACGCCCTCCGGGTCGAGGCCGTTGACCGGCTCGTCGAAGAGCAGCACGGGAGGGTCGCCGAGGAGGGCGGCGGCGATCCCGAGCCGCTGCTTCATGCCGAGGGAGTAGCCGCCGATCCGGCGGCGGGCCGCCTCCGCGAGACCCACCTCGTCGAGGACCTCGCCGACCCGGCGGCGCGGGATGCCGTTGGTACGGGCGAGCGCGGCGAGATGACCCTCGGCGGTCCGCCCGCCGTGCACGTCGTGCGCGTCGAGCAGCGCCCCGACGTGGCGCAGCCCCCGGGGCAGGTCCCGGAACCGCCGCCCGTCGACGGTCGCGCTCCCGGACGTCGGCTCGTCGAGACCGAGGATCAGCCGCAGCGTCGTGGACTTCCCGGCCCCGTTGGGCCCGAGGAACCCGGTCACCCGCCCGGCCCGCACGGTGAAGCCGAGCCGGTCGACGGCGAGACGGTCGACAGCGAGACGGGTGGGGGTGGGGACGGCTGCCTCTTCACGGCGGGTCAGGGCGATGGCGGCCCGGCCGGCCCGGGAGGTGCGGCCGGCGAGGGCGGTCCGGCCGACGGTGCCGGCGAGGGCGGCTCGGCCGGCGCGGCCGACGGTGCGGCGGCCGTAGCGTTTGGTCAGTTCATGGGCTTCGATCACAGGACCACGCTGCCGGGACGGCACCCCCACCGGCATCGGCCGGCCGGCCACAACCGGGCGGGGACGGTGGCCCGTCGGCGTACGCCCGTGGGCCGATGTCCGGCCACCCCTCCGCGCCTACGATCGGCCACATGCCCGCCACGCCCAGCCCGCCGCCCCGAGCCCCCGGGCGCGTCCCCGCCCTCCTGGCCTGGTGCGCCGCCGCCGTCCATCCCTTCGTCCTCCTCACGGGCGTACAGGCCGGGCCCTTCCGCTCCGCCGAGCTGCGGTTGTTCCTCAGCGCCGTCGCCGTGGGGCTCCTGCTCCCGCTCGCGCGCCGCAGGCCCGAGGCGGCGCTCGGACTGCTGCTCGTCGGCCTGTTCGCCGCGTCGACGACCCGGCCGTACCCCGAACTGACCTACCTTCCGGTCCTCGCCGCCGACGCCTGCGTCGGCCTCCTCGCGGCCCGTCGTCCGCTGCTCCGGGTCGCCCTGCCCGCCGCCGCCGTGACGCTCACCGTGCAGATCGGCTCGGCGCTGTACACGACCTCGGGTCAGGACGTCTTCGTCACCACCGTCGTCGCCCTGGCCCTCGCGCTGTTCACCGCGGGGCTGCTCGGCCACTCGACGCGTGAGCGACGCGCGCACGCGGCCGAGCTGCGCTCCCGGGCGGCGGCCGAGGCCGTCACCGCCGAACGGCTGCGGATCGCCCGCGAGCTGCACGACGTGATCGCGCACAGCATCGGCGTCATCGCCATCCAGGCGGGCGTCGGCCGCCGGGTCATCGAGACCCAGCCCGACGAGGCCCGCAACGCCCTCGCCACCATCGAGACCACCAGCCGGGAGACCCTCGCCGGTCTGCGCCGCACCCTGGGCGCGCTGCGGGCCTCCGCCCAGGACGCCCCCGGGCTCGGGCCGGGGCACGCCCCCGCACCGCGCGACCCCGCGCCGGGCATCACGGACCTGGACCGGCTCGTCGCGTCGACGGCGGACGCGGGCGTACGGGTCGAGGTGCGGCACCTCGGCGACCCGGACCGGTCACTGCCACCGGAGGTCGGCCTCGCCGCGTACCGGATCGTCCAGGAGTCGCTGACCAATGTCGTACGGCACGCGGGCACGCCCACCTGCCGGGTGACCGTGGAACGGGGCGAGGACGCGCTGCTCGTCGAGATCACGGACGACGGCCACCCGACGAAACCCGGCGCCGCGCCCGCCGCTCGGACCGCGCCCGACTCGGCCGGGTACGGCATCGTCGGGATGCGGGAACGCACCGCACTCCTCGGCGGCCGTTTCTCGGCGGGCCCGCGCCCCGGCGGCGGCTTCCACGTGACCGCCGTACTGCCCCTGTCCCAGCCGCTCCCCATCCCCCTGCCCCTCACTGCGCCGGAACCGGAACCGGCCCAGGAAGGAACCCCCGCCCCATGAGCGACGGCACCGCCGCCCCGATCCCCCCGATCCCCCCGATCCACGTGCTCCTCGTCGACGACCAGCCGCTGGTACGGGCGGGCCTGCGCGTCCTGATGGCGGACAGCCCCGACCTCGCCGTGGTCGGCGAGGCGGGCACGGGCGACGAGGCCGTCCGGCTCGCCCGCGAGCTACGGCCCGACGTGGTCGTGATGGACGTGCGGATGCCCGGCATGGACGGCATCGAGGCCACCCGGATCGTCACGGCCGGCCCCAGCGCGCCCCGGGTCCTCGTCCTCACCACCTTCGACGACGACGAGTACGTGTACGGCGCGCTCCGCTCCGGCGCCAGCGGCTTCCTGGTCAAGGACATGGCCCTGGACGACATCCTCGCGGCGATCCGGGTCGTCGCCGCCGGGGACGCCCTGATCGCGCCGGGCGTCACACGCCGCCTGATCGAGGAGTTCGCGGCCCGTCCGGAGCCCGGCACCCGTCCGGGACCCGGCACCGGCCCGGAGCCCGGCTCCCGCCCGGGACCCGAACGGGATCCCCGTACCCTCCCCGGAGTCACCGCGCGGGAGCGCGAGGTGCTCGCCCTCGTCGGCCGGGGTCTGTCCAACGGCGAGATCGCGGAACGGCTCCACATCAGCGCGGCCACCGCCAAGGCGCACGTGGCGCGCCTCTTCACCAAGCTGGACGCCCGCGACCGGGTGCAGCTGGTGATCCTCGCGTACGAGGCGGGCCTGGCGCCGTGACACCATCGGTTCCGTGCTCGACATCGGCTACTCCCTCTCGCGTCGCTTCCCCGACCCGCCGCAGACCGACTACCGCCACGCGGACGTCCACGCCCTGCGCCACGACCTGTTCTGCGGAGACGTGTACCTCGCCGACACGAAGACGGACCGCGAGGTGTCCACAGCCTGGGGATGGGTGCCGGTCCTCGACTTCGCCTGGGCCCTGTGCGACATCGTCGAGCAGATCGACCAGGACCCGCGCGGCAACCGCGCCTCCCAGCCGCAGTACGCCGAGCTCGACTTCACCGAGTCCTCGGACCGCATGCTCTTCGAGCGCCGCTTCGGCTGGGTGGACGTCGAGGCCGACTGGATGCCGGGCGACGAGCCGCCGCTCACCTTCAACCACAAGGTGCTCCGCCGTGAGGCCCGCGACTTCCTGCACGACCTGATCGCGGACCTCACGGACATGCACGAGGGCCTCGCCGACAACCCGGCCATCTGGTCCCTCCAGGCCCGCTTCCCCCGCCTGCCCTGACCCCGGGCACACCCCTCCCCTGGGCACACCGTCCCCCTAGGCGCACCGTCCCCCCAGGCACGCCGTCCCCCCAGGCGCCCAGCCCGCTACTCCTCCACCCGCACCCCCAGCTGCGCCGCGAGCACCGGCGCGAGGTCGAGGAGCTGGGCCGTCGAGATCACCGCGCCCGCGAGCGACTCCACCCCGCGCGCGATCTCCAGCCGCTGGACGCCTCTCAGGTCCACGTCCTTGAGCCGCGCCCCGCTGAAGTCCACCCCCGTGAGCACGCAGTCCACGAACTCCACCCGTTCGAGCGAGGCGCCCCCGAAGTCGGGCTCGCTCAGCACGCACCCCTCGAAGACGACGTCCTTCAGCTTCGCCGACCGCAGGTTCAGGTAGTCGCTCTTCCCTCCCCGTACGACCACTCTCTCCAGCACCGCCCCGTGCAGCTGCGCCCCGCCGAGCCGGGCGTCCACGAGCTCCACGTCCCGCAGCTGCGCCCCGGCGAGGACCGTCCCCACCCCCCGTACGCCCGTGAGCACCGAGTCGAGGAACCGGGCTCCCGTCAGCCGCGCCTCGTCGAGCCCGCACTCGCGCAGCGCGCAGTCCAGGAACCGCGCGCCCTCCGCCGACTGCCCCGTGAGGTCGAGGCCGGTCAGTTCGAGGCCGTCGTAGTCCCCGTCCGGTTCCAGCCCTCCCCCGTACGGCTCCAGGGGAGGGAGCCGCAGCTCGGGCCGCCGCGCCCCCGCGACCGCCGTCTTCTTCTTCCGAGTCGTCGCCATGCCCCCATGGTGATGTACGCCACTGACAACGCCCCGATGTCACGAACGCGGCCCCGCCCCTCGTCCCCCTTGCGAGACCGGACACACCAGGTCGACACGGAGGACAGGAGAGCGACATGCGGAAGCTCACGATCATCGGCGGCGGCTTCGCCGGACTGACCGCGGCCATCACCGCCGCCGAGGCGGGCGTCAAGGTGACCGTCCACGAGGCGCACCGCACCCCCGGGGGCCGGGCGCGCACCGCCGAGGGCCCGTACCTCACCAACGAAGGTCCGCACGCGCTCTACGACGGCGGCCCGCACTGGACCTGGCTCAAGCAGCGCGGCCTCATCGGCGCGCCGGCCCCGCTGCCGGTCTCCGAGGCCCTCCGGTTCCGCTTCCACCGCGGCGGCGCCCTGCGCCGCACCCCGCCGCTCGGCATGCTGCGGCAGTCCCTCCGCGGCGCGGAACAGGCCCCCGTGGACCTGGACTTCCGCAGCTGGGCCACCGGGCTCGTGGGTGAGCGGGCGGCGGACGCCGCCGCCGCGTACGTCGGGGTCGCGACCTTCCACCACGACCCGGGCGCGCTCTCCGCCCGCTTCGTGCAGGAGCGTCTGCACCGGACCGCCGCGCTGCCGCCCGAGGCGCGATACGTGCGCGGGGGCTGGGGCGAGCTGATCGAACGGATGATCGCGCGCGCGTGGGAGACGGGCGTACGGATCGAGACGTCGTCCCGTGTCGAGAGCCTCGCCGACCTGCCGCTCGGCGAGGGGCCCGTGGTCGTCGCGACCGCCCTGCCGGCCGCCGCCCGGCTGCTCGGCGACCCGTCGCTGACCTGGGAGAGCGGCCGTACGGTCCTGTTCGACCTGGCGCTGCGGACCCGGAAGGGCGACCCGTTCGTGATCTCGGACCTGGACGCGCCGGGCTGGATCGAGCGCTTCACGGCCCAGGACCCCTCGCTGGCCCCGGCCGGGGAGCAGCTGATCCAGGCCCAACTGCCGATCGGCCCCGACGAGTCGAAGGCGGACGGCGTGGCCCACGCCGAACGCCTCCTCGACCTCGGCTTCCCGGGCTGGCGCGAGCGGACGGTGTGGCGGCGGGAGTCGGTGTCCCAGGGGCGTACGGGGGCGGTCGACCGGCCCGGCACGACCTGGCGCGACCGGCCGGCCGTCGAGCGGGGAGACGGCGTGTACCTGGTGGGCGACCAGGTGGCGGCGCCCGGCGTCCTGGCGGAAGTGGCGTTCACGAGCGCGGTGGAGGCGGTGTCGCTGGCGCTCCGCACGGGACGAGGTGTCCCGCGGACGGAGCGAGGCGTCCCGCGGAAGGGGCTTGACCTCAAGCATGCTTGAGGTTGGAGGCTGTTCCTCGTCGGACACCGATCACCCACGCGACGAACGGGGAACGCCATGCACGCCATCCGCCTCCACGCCTTCGGACCCGCCGAGAACCTCACGTACGAGGAGGCCCCGGACCCCGTACCGGGCCCCGGCCAGGTCCGTATCAAGGTCGCGGCGGCCGGGGTGCACCTCCTCGACACCGCGCTCCGGGAGGGCATGACGGGCCCCTTCCCGGCGCCCGCCGAACTGCCCACGATCCCGGGGCGCGAGGTCGCCGGCACCGTCGACGCGCTCGGCGAGGGCACCGACCCGGCCTGGCTCGGCAGGCGGGTCGTCGCCCACCTCGGCATGGCCCCCGGCGGCTACGCCGAGCTCGCCGTCACCGACGCCGCCCGCCTCCACGCCCTGCCCGACCACCTCGGCGAGGCGGAGTCCGTCGCGATGATCGGCACCGGCCGCACCACCCTGGGCATCCTGCAGTTCACCGAGCTCGGCCCCGACTCGGTGGCGATCGTCCCCGCGGCGGCCGGCGGCATCGGCACCCTGCTCGTCCAGTACGCCAAGAACGCCGGCGCCACCGTCATCGGCCTCGCCGGCGGCCCGGCGAAGGTCGCGCTCGTCGAGGAGAACGGCGCCGACCTGGCCGTCGACTACAAGCTGCCCGAATGGCCGGAGAAGGTCCGCGCATACCTGGACGGGCGCACCGCCACCGTCGTCTTCGACTCGGTCGGCGGCGACACCGGCCGGGCCGCCGTCGACCTCCTCGGCAAGGGCGGGCAGCACATCGTCTTCGGCTGGTCGAGCGCCGGACTCCACGACGGCGAGCCGCTCACCTTCACACCGGAGGAACTGGCCGCGCGCGGCATCACGTCGGAGTCCGTCCTCGGCCCCGCCATGCTCCGGAAGGCGGGCGGCGACGTCCGCAACCTCGAACTCGCCGCCCTGGACGCCGCGACCACGGGCACCCTCCGCCCGGCGGTCCACCGCTTCCCGCTGTCGGACGCGGCGGGCGCGCACCGCGCCCTGGAGACGCGGGGCACGACGGGCAAGGTGGTCCTGATCCCCTAGAACCTAGAACCTAGAACCTGGAACCTGGAACCTGGAACCGGGCGGGCCTCAGACGGCGGCCCCGACCACATCCCAGGAGTGCGCCTTGAACTCCTTCAGGAAGTCGGGGTGGTCCTCCCACATCCGGGCGACGGAGCGCAGCACGTCCCAGTTGTGCTCCAGCGCCTGGTCCACCACATGCCGCAGCTCGGGCGCCGACTCCCGCTTCTCCACCAGCCCGTTGACGGCGGAGGCGGCCTGCACGGTGTACCGCGCGGCGCGCAGGGCCCGGGAGGTGTCGTCCATGCCGAACCCGTGGTCGCTCCCGTTCGCCGGGTCGAAGAGCGGCGTCAACCGCGCCTCGATGAACGCCGTGATCCGCTGAAACCGCTGCTCAATGTCCGTATCCATGCCCCCTTCCTACACCCCCGCCCCACCGAGCTCGGCCAGCGCCCCGTCCGTCAGGCGGTAGACCGTCCACTCGTCCTGCGGGCGGGCGCCGAGGGACTCGTAGAACTGGATCGACGGCGTGTTCCAGTTCAGTACGGACCACTCCAGGCGCTCGTACCCGCGCTCGACGCAGATCCGGGCCAGTTCGGTCAGCAGTGCCTTGCCGTGGCCGCCGCCGCGCACCTCCGGGCGGACGTACAGGTCCTCCAGGTAGATGCCGTGGACTCCGCGCCAGGTCGAGAAGTTGAGGAACCAGATCGCGAAGCCGACGACCTCGCCGTCCTCGGTCTCGGCGACGTGCGCGAAGGCGGCGGGGCGCTCGCCGAAGAGGGCCTCGTGGAGCTGCTCGGGGGTCGTACGGACCTCGTCGAGGGCCTTCTCGTACTCCGCGAGGTCACGGACGAGGGTATGGATGACGGGAACGTCGGCAGGCGTGGCTGTACGGATCATGGGGCAAGCCTGCCTCGGGCGCACCCGTCCTGGCCAGGAGGTTTCACGGGGCCCGACGAACGGCCTCACCGCCCCTCCTCGCCCCCTCACCGCCCCTCCTCGCCCCCTCACCGCCCCCTCCTCACCGCCCCCTCGCCGCCCCTCCCCGCCGCTGCTCCCCGCCCGCTGCCCCAGGCCGCACAGGCCTCACCCCCGCGCCGCCCGCAGAATCCGCGCCACCTCCACCTGCTCCTCGTCCAGCTCCGGCTCCCCGGCCGCCACGTCCCACAGCCCGTTCTGCAGCACCCGCCCCAGCGTCCACGCCACCGCCCTCCCCCGGTCGCCGACGACCTCGGCGAGGAGGTCGAAGCGCCACAGGACGTCCGCCGGGTCGAAGCGGTCCATCAGGGCCGGCAGCAGCTCGAAGCCCGGGTCGCCGGCGAGCGGCTTGGGGTCGATGGCCAGCCAGGGTTCCCGCTCGGCGGCGAGCACGTTCCCGAAGTGCAGGTCCCAGTGGAGCAGCCGGTCGCCCGGCTCGCCCGCCACCTCCCGTACGGCCGCCGCGCAGTCCCGCAGTACCGCCGCGTCCTCCGCGCCGAGGCGTCCGGCCGCGTCCGGCACGTCCGCGAGCATCCCGGCCGCGATGTCGCCGAGCCCCCGCAGCCCCTCCGGCGCGGGCACCGCCACCAGCCGGGCGAGCAGCCCCGCGACGACGCCCGTCGCCTCCCGCGTGTCGGCGACGGAGCTCAGCGGCCGGGCCTCGTCGAGCCGTTCCAGGAGCATCGTGCCCGTACCGGCGTCGTGGTCGAGGAGCCGCACGACCCCGCGGCCGTCCCAGGCGCGCAGCGCGACCGGCTCCCCCTCGGTCTCGTCGTCCAGGAGCTGCATCTTCAGCGCGGCGCGCGTGCCGTCGGCGACCCGCTCGACGGGCAGGACCAGGGAGACCACCCCGTACATGGACGGGCCCGTGACCCGCAGCCCCCACCGGCCGAGGAACTCCTCGGCCCGCCCGGGCAGTCCGGCGACGAACGCCCGACCCGCCTCACCGTTGTACTTCGCCTGCGACGCCGCCAGTTCCTCCGGTACGTGGATCACCCCACGACCCTAGACGCGGCGCTCCGCAGCCCCTCCACCTGGTCGGCGATCCGCAGCAGATGCCCGACGGAGTACCCGTCCTCCGTCCCGGCCGTCGGCTGCGAGGCGAAGAGGGCCGCCTGGAACGCCGCGAACTTCCCAGGCCCCGCGTCCACCGACGCCCGCAGCGCGTTCGCGTCCCGCGCCGAGGCCGTACCACCGGTCCGGTCGTCGAGGAAGGAGGCGACGACGTACTCGACCTTCACGGCGCCCGCCGCGGCCTCCTCCACGAGGACCGTCCCCCCGCTCGCCTCGAACCACGGCGGCCGTCGGCGCCCCGCCCCCCGAACACCCCAGCACCGCAAGGCCGATGACACCTGCCGAGACAGCCGCGGCGACCAGCCGCCGGGTCCTGCGTACGGGCATGGGGGAGTCCTTCCGGAGCGACGAAATCCGTGGCGGCCACGCCTGCGCCGTCCACCCTCGAACCTAGGCCGGGCCCCGGCCGGGAATCGCCGCCGAAGGACCCGTATCCACAGGACCAAGGCCCCCGGTAACCTCCCGCCCACGCACCCGGAAGAGGGATACACATGAGTACGGTCAACGGCGGCATCTCGTTCTGGTACGCGCAGGACGGCGCCCCCGCTCCCCGCGAACCGCTCCCCGGCGACACCACCGCCGACGTCTGCATCGTCGGCGGCGGCTACACGGGCCTGTGGACCGCCTACTACCTCAAGAAGGCCGTCCCCTTCCTCAACATCACCGTCCTTGAGGCGAAGTTCTGCGGGTACGGGGCCTCCGGCCGCAACGGCGGCTGGCTCTACAACGGCATCGCCGGCCGCGACCGCTACGCCAGGCTCCACGGCCACGAGGCCGCCGTCCGCCTCCAGCAGGCCATGAACGCCACCGTGACCGAGGTACTCGACGTCTGCGAGACCGAGAAGATCGAGGCCGACCAGCACCGCGGCGGCGTCCTGGAGGTCGCCCTCTCCCCCGCCCAGCTCGCCCGCCTCAAGGACTTCCACGCCGTCGAGATCGCCTTCGGCGAGACGGACCGGGAGATGTACGGGGCCCGCGAGACCTCCGAGCGCGTCCGCGTCACCGGCGCCGTCGGCTCCTCCTGGACCCCGCACGGCGCCCGCCTGCACCCGGTGAAACTGGTGAAGGGCCTCGCGGCGGCCGTCGAGGCGCTCGGCGTCACCATCCACGAGTCGACGCCGGTCACCGAGATCAAGCCGAAGCACGCCGTCACCCCGTACGGCACGGTCCGCGCCCCGTACATCCTGCGCTGCACCGAGGGCTTCACGGCCTCCCTCGCCGGACAGCGCCGCACCTGGCTGCCGATGAACTCCTCCATGATCGCCACCGAGCCGCTCACCGACGCCCAGTGGGAGTCGATCGGCTGGGAGGGCCGCGAGACCCTCGGCGACATGGCGCACGCCTACATGTACGCCCAGCGCACCGCCGACGGCCGCATCGCGCTGGGCGGCCGGGGAGTCCCGTACCGCTTCGGCTCGAAGACGGACAACGACGGCCGCACGCAGCCCCAGACGATCGAGGCGCTCCGCGACATCCTGGTCCGCTTCTTCCCCCAGCTGGCGGGGGTACGGGTGGACCACGCCTGGTCCGGTGTCCTCGGCGTCCCGCGCGACTGGTGCGCCACGGTCACCCTCGACCGCTCCACCGGCCTCGGCTGGGCGGGCGGCTACGTCGGCTCGGGCGTCGCCACGGCCAACCTCGCGGCCCGCACCCTGCGCGACCTCATCCAGCAGGACTCCGGCCAGTCGGGCCCGACCGACCTCACCGCCCTGCCCTGGGTGAACCACAAGGTCCGCAAGTGGGAGCCCGAGCCGCTGCGCTGGCTGGGAGTCCAGACGATGTACGCGGCCTTCCGGGGCGCGGACCGCCGCGAGGCGACGGGCCACGCGGCGACGACGGACAGGGTGGCGATCCTGGCGAACCGTTTGAGCGGCCGCTGAGGAAGGGGCCAAGGCCCTCGGGGGGGCCTGAGCCTCAGGGAGGCCTGGGCCTCCGGGAGCCTGGGCCTCGGGGGGCCTGGGCCCCCGGGGGAGCCTAGGCCTCGGGGTGCCTGGGCCCTCGGGGGGGGCGCCAAGGCCCTCGGGGGAGCCTGGGCCCCGCAGCTCAGGCCCCAGTGCCCCCGACCCGGCCGCCGCGCGACGCCGGCCTCACTCCACCTCGATACCGAAGTCCCCCACCAACTCCTCGAGCCCGCCCCGATACCCCTTCCCCCCGAGAACGAAGTCCCAGTCGCCGCCGGCGCGCCGCCGGAAGGACCCGAGGACGAGGGCGGTCTCGCCGGGGCGGCCGTCGGACACGACGAGCCGGTCGAGTTCGGCGCCGGAGTCGTCGCGCAGCCGGATGCCGGCGTCGGTGAACCCCCCGAGGTCCGCGTCCGGGTTGACCTCGGGGTCGACGGCGGCGACGAGCACGAGGCGGTCGGCGCGGTCCGGGAGCGCGTCGAAACCGACGCGGACGGCGGCCCGGTCGCCGGACGGGGCGGCGACCATGGCGACGGAACCGTCGGGCGTGGAGGGGTTGTTGAAGAAGACGAACCACTCGTCGCCGAGGACCCGCTGACCGGAGCAGACGAGCGCGCAGACGTCGAGGGCGGCCGACCCGGCCCAGTCCATCCCGAGCAGATTGAAGTCGTCATCGGCCTCGGCGGTGGGGGCGGTGACGGGCGCGGCGGCCACGGGCGCGGGGGCCGTCCCCGGCCCCAACCGGCCCCGGAGTCCGTGCTGATGCAGCAGATCGACCAGCTCGGCCCCGGAGATCAGGGTCAGGGGCTTGCCGTTGGCGAAGGTGTACGAGCCAGGCCCGAACCCCGAAGTGGTGACGAGAACACCCTTGTTGGCGCCGGCGCTCTGCACGGTCCCGAAGAGGTCGCGCACGGCGGACGGAGGGACGGTGTTCCGGTACCGCTTCACCTGGACGAGGATCGACCCGCCACGGATCGGGTCGGGGTCGAGGGCCTCGACGTCGACGCCGCCGTCGTTGGACCGCTGGGTGGTGACGGCCTGGAGCCCCCGCGCACGGAACAGCCGGGCGACGAGCCCCTCGAACGCGATCGGGTCCATGGCGAGCAGATCGGGCTCCTCCCCGTCCCCCTGCACGACCACATCGGCCCCGACCTGATCGGGAGTCCACAGGGGGGCGACGGCGACCCGCTCGTCGGGCTTCGCGGAGAGCCGCCCGGCGAGAGCGCCGGTCAGGCACTCCACAGCACCCACGAACTCCAGGTTCAGCCGGTCGAAGACACCCCGGTCCACGGCGACGGAGGCGACGCACACCCGGCCGGCGAGCCCGGTGGCGGGATCGACGCCGGCGACGTACCCGTTGAGGGTGACGCTGTCGAGGGCGCCGGACCGGTCGGCGGCGAAGAGCTCACGCACGGCGAGGAGCACGCTCTGCGCGAGCACGTCCCGATAGAGGGCGCGCCGCTGGGTGACGGGCCGGGGAACCTCCTTCTCCTGATCGGTACTCGGCAGGTACTTCACGCCCTTGGCCCCGGGCACGATGTCGTACCCGGGAAGGTCCCAGTCGAGGACGAGCCGGCGTCGGCCGCGCTCGTAGGCGGCGGACACCTCGCGGGGAAAGCCCTCGGGCCAGGCGGTGGAGGCGAAGAGGACGGCGGAGAAGAACTCGACGACGGTCTCGGGATCCTGGCCGCCGAGGGCGGTCTCGGTCCCGGCGACCCCACGGTTGTGGGCACGTATCTCATCGAGCCGCGCGGCGGCCCAGTCGTCGTACGCCCTCCGATAGGCGGCCAACTGCTCGACGCGCCGCGCTTCGGCGGCCTGGGCGGCGTACCAGTCCCGCTCGAACCGGGCGCGCGCGTCCCGCTCGGCCTGGGCCCGCCCGGAGGCGGACCAGGCGGCCTCGGGCTGGTAGAACCGCTGATCGGGCATGGGTACGGGCTCCCCGAGCGGGCCGGGCGAGAACGGCTCGACGTCCTCCGCCCTCCGCAGGCCGGCGACACTGAAGGCAGGAGCCCGGCACCCGGCGGCCAACAACCCTTCGAGCTCGGCGACGCGCGCGTCCAACTCCTGGGTGCGCCGCAGGGCGTCGGCCTCCCGCCGCTGCCGATAGGCGGCCTTCTGCTCCCGCTGCATCCGGGCGACATCCCGTTCGTACGCCCGCTGCTGCCGCTCGGCGTCCCGCTGCTGCCGCAGCACGGCCTGATGCTGCCCCTCCCGCTGCCGCTGCGCCACCCGCTGCTGCTCGGCCCACACTCCGATCAGCCCCCCGGAACGCCGCCCCATCAGCCCCACCCCTCCCGCAGAACACCCCAGCCCAGCCACCAGTAAGCCCCCGTGACGACCAAGTGTCCCGGACCACCCGCGCCCACAACACACAAACGCAGGACGCCTGTCGGCGGTCGCTCCCTCGCCCCCCTCACCTCCCCCACCCCATCGCTCTGTGAACACACCCGATCACATACCGCTAGGATCTCGGGCGTTGCCGCAGCCCAAGCGGCGGACCGAGACAGGGGCACGCACATGGCCATCATCGTCACCTTCGACTTCCCCGGCGCCGGGCAGGAGCTCTACGACACCGTCATCGAGCGCGTGACCGGCGGGCAGGGTTTCACGCGGTTCGCGGACCTGGGGAACCCCGGCCTCATCTCCCACGCGGCGGGACCGGCCGACGGGGGCTTCCGCGTGACCGAGGTCTGGGAGAGCGAGGAGGCCCTCGAAGCCCACGCGAAGACCTTCGGCCCGATCCTGTCCGACCTCGGCCAGGCGGACATGCAGCCCACGATCACTCCGGCGCACAACGTGGTCGTCTCCTAGGAACCGCAGAAGCCACAGAAACCACAGGAACCGCAGGAACCGCAGGAACCGCAGCCCCCGGCCGAGATGGGCCGGGGGCTGACACGTTCGTCGGACCTGGTGTCAGGCGGCGGGACGGGAGCCGGGGGTGTGGCCGAAGGTACGGCGAAAGACGTCGATGAAGGTGCTGGCGGATGACCAGCCGCACCGGTGGGCGACAGTGGTGACGGGGGTGTCGTCGGCGAGGAGGATCAGCGCGTGGTGGAGCCTGACCTGGGTGCGCCACCGGGGATAGGTGAGGCCGAGGTCGTCGCGGAGGCGACGGGAGAGGGTCCGGGCGCTGGCACCGATCTGCCTGCCGAGTTCGTCGAGGGACCGGTTGTCCGCCGGGTCGGCGCGCAGGATGTCGTGCAGTTCCCGGAGCAGGGGGCTGCTGGGGGTCGGGAGGTGCAGCGGCTGCTCGGGGGAGAGCGTGAGCTGGTCGAGCATGACGGCGCGCAGGCGCAGGCGGGGCGGCCTGTCGTCCTCGGGCTCGCGCGTGTAGGCGACGATGAGTTCGCGCAGGAGGGGGCTGACGGTCAGAACGGCCGGCGTACGGAGGTCGAGAGGGTTCTCGTCGGCGGGCAGCCCGACGAGATGCAGATCGAGCTCCCCGTGGGCCTGGTGCTGATGGACGGTGCCCGCCGGAATCCAGAGCGCGCGGGTGGCGGGGGCGACCCATGAACCGGCGTCGGTGGTGACGGCGATGGTGCCCTTGCTGGCGTAGACGATCTGGTGGTCGTCATGGCGGTGCGCGTCGATCTCGCCGCCGGACGCGAGATGCTGGGTCCGGGTGGGCGCGACAGGCGTGTAGCGGGTGCGGAGAGTGTGGCGGGTTTCCTGCATCACCTGGCAATCTATCGAAAGCGCGACACCCGCGTCGGCCCCGAGCATGAACGGGTGCGAAGGAAAACACAGATCTCTCTGCTTGCCGTCGGGCATGCCTGCGTCGACATCTACCAGGGCTGCGTCGCGGCGCTGATCCCGTTCTTCGTGGCCGAGCGCGACTACGGCTACGCCGTCGCCTCCGGCATCGTACTGGCCGCGTCCCTGCTGTCGTCCGTGGCCCAGCCGGTGTTCGGCGCGCTCACCGACCGGTGGGCGATGCCGTGGCTGCTGCCGGTCAGCACCCTGCTGAGCGGCGTGGGCATCGCGCTGAGCGGCCTGACCGGCTCCTACGGGCTCACCCTGGTCTTCGTCGCGGTCTCCGGGATCGGAATCGCCGCCTACCACCCGGAGTCCGCCCGCGTGGCCCGGCTGGCAGGCGGGGGCAGCCACAGCGCGATGAGCTGGTTCTCCCTCGGCGGCAACGTCGGCTTCGCTCTGGCCCCGATCATGGTGGCGGTCGCGATCGGACACGGCTCCCTGCGCTGGACACCGGTACTCGTCCTGCCGGCGCTCGCCGGTGCCGCTCTGTGCGTCCCGGTGCTCCGGATGCTCCGGATACTCGGCCGGCCTCGGGCCGGCAGCTCCGAGACGCCGCCTGCGACGGGCAGCGACGACCTGACCTCGTTCGTGAAGCTGTCTCTGGCCGTGGTCTTCCGCTCCGTCGTCTTCACCGGCCTGAGCACCTTCATCTCCCTCTACGCCCAGCAGCGCATGGAGGGCAACGCCACCGCGGGGACCATGGCCCTGTTCCTGCTGTTCCTGGGCGGCGCCGTCGGCTCGGTCCTGGGCGGCTACCTGGCCAACCGATACGACCGCGTCCACGTCTCCCGCTGGTCCTACCTGGTCTCGGTCCTCGCCGTCGCCGGCGTGATCCACGCCCCCGGCCCCGCCATGCTCCTCTTCGTGGCGCTCACCTCCGCCGGCCTGTACGTCCCCTTCTCCCTCCAGGTCACCCTCGGCCAGGACTACCTGCCCTCCCGCATCGGCACGGCGAGCGGCGTCACCCTCGGCCTCACCGTCAGCATCGGCGGCCTGACCAGCCCCCTGCTGGGACACCTGGCCGACTCCACCTCCCTGCGAACGGCCCTGACACCCCTGATCGCCATGCCGGCCCTGAGCTGGCTCCTGTTCCGCACCCTCCCCGAACCCCCACCCCCCACTCCCTACGAGGCAGCTTGAGTGTCGTTCGCTTCGAAGACCTCACCGATGGCACACGGCATACCGCCGAACCGCTCGGCCCCTCCGCCGCCCAACCCCACCTTGTCGCCCTCTCGGGCGAACAGCTTGCCCTCGGCGTTGCACACGGCGGCCATGCCGCTCTCTTCGCGGACCGACCAGCCGTGCCCCAGGCACCACTTGTCGGCTCGCTGCTCTTGGCGGTGGTCACGGCGACACAGCCGTCGTCGGTGACCACGAGCGTCCCCGAGAGGTGAGCGTGAAGACCAGGGAACGTGTCGCCCGCGCAGTTCTCGGACATCACATCCGACTCCTCCACTTCTCCGACGGCGCAGACTCAACGCCGCGTACGGAGTGTCACCCGGTTCCGAGCACAACGCCCCAGTCATTCGGGCCAGGACTGCCTCAACCCCGCGCTGAGCGGGAGGGGTCCAGTCAGTGGAACCAGACGACGAGACGCACGTTCTCCGCCCCGTGGACCTCGCTGGGGATGCGCATGAACGGCGGGTACTCCTCCGGCGGGAACCCCAAATGCCGACTGCTGGCTGCGGCCTCGTCGTCTGCTGCATCTGCGACGGAGTCAAGCCACCCCAGCAGCTCGGCGCGCATCGGTCCGGGGAAGGAGTGTGGCCTCTTCTCGACGGCTTCAAGGGTTCGGGCATCACCGAGGATTCCCGCTACGTACAGGGCGGCCGGCGCGGTAGCGGTGTACAGGGTGTTCTGGTGGTGCACCAGGTGAGACAGACGGCTCAATGCCTCTGACCTCACGCGCACATCGGCGCCCATGAGGTCTCGCAGCATCTGCGGTACGTCCTGAGCCATTCCGTACGCATGCTCCAGAGGGATCAAGATGCCCAGCGGCAGGAAAGGCCAGAGGGGTCTTCTCCTTGACCTGAAGCGTGATTGAGCTTCTAGCGTGTTCTCTGGTTGATCATCTGGCGACGGGAGAAACACACATGATCCTCGTGACAGGAGCCACCGGGAACATAGGCAGTGCCCTGCTGAAGGAGCTGCACGCAAGCGGTGCCGGGCCGCTGAGAGGACTCACCCGTGATGCCTCACGGGCCGTCTTCCCTGGAGGGGTCGAGGCCGTGGAGGGCGACTTCGCACAGCCGGCGTCGTTGAAGCCCGCGCTTCGAGGGGTGCGCTCGCTGTTTCTTGTGTCACGTCTGGGCTCGGACGCCGAGATACTCGAAGCCGCCAGTCAGGCGGGTGTGGAGCATGTCGTGCTGGTGTCGTCCATCACCGTCCAGACCCACCCGCACCTCGGCCCTGCCGGCGAGAACCTGGCGGTGGAGCAACTGCTCAAGGCAAGCGGCATGGCCTGGACGATCCTGCGACCGACACAGTTCGCCTCGAACGCCCTGATGTGGGCGGCTTCCATCCGTGGCCACGAGACCGTCCGCGCACCGTACGCCGAGACCGCGCTGCCAACCATCCATCCTGCGGACATCGCGGCGGTGGCACGGGTGAGCCTTACCGAGCCCGGCCACCACGGGCGCACGTATGCCTTGACCGGTCCAGAGCCGGTGACCGCCCGACAACAGGTCGAGGCCATCGCAGCAGAACTGGGGAGGGAGGTTCCCTTCGCGGAAATCAGCCGCCGGCAGGCCCACGCACAGATGGCCGCGGTCTTCGGCGCCGAGGCCGCGGAAGCGGTACTCGACGTCACGGGCGGAGACGTGAACGACGAGCTGCTGATGGTGCGGGACACGGTCGCACAGATCACTGGAACGCCCGCCCGCCCGTTCCAGCAGTGGGCCTCAGAGAACGCCGACACCTTCCGCTGAACCGCCCGGGCGCCTGAGCACGTCCATCGGGCCTCGACAGGAAGCTCAGAAGAAGCTCTGAACAAGGTTGAACACGGGCCGAGGACAACCCGTTCCAGGAGACCCTGCAGGCAACGGAGTGCCTGAACGTGGGGAGGCGGTATGGCCGAAACGGGGAACGGCGATGAGGTGGTACTGGACGTGTACGAGTACGCCTACCTCGCCGGCGGCAAAGACCGGGTTGTGGAGAGCGCGATCGTTTCGCTCACCGAACGCGGGATGTTGTCCCTGCGGGCCGGTCGTCTTCGCACTGTCGGTGAGGAACGCCCCCAGCACGCGATCGAACTCGCGGTCATCAGTGCCTGTCCTCGGAGCAAGCGCGTCCAGGACGTCTTCGAGGGACTCAGGAACGCTCGTGAGCTCGACGAGCTTGCCCGTCGGCTCGCTTCCCTCGGGCTACTGCGCAACTGGCGCCGACGGATCACCCGGGCGGGCCGACGACGCCTGGCAACTGCGGCATCTGACGGAGACCTTCCCACCCACGTGCTTGAAGGCGCTGCCGCGCTGGGGTCCGTCCGGTACGGATCGCTCAGCGCCCACGCGGGTGCCCCCAGCGGACTCGGCCGCACCCTCCTCCGCATGGGGAAAGCCCTCGAAGACGACCGCGGTCACCCTGCGGACAGAGGCTCAGATGGAGACGGCGGTTTCGGCGGTGGAGGTGGGGGCGGGGACTAGGTTCACCTCACCGCCGACCACGACTCACCCCACTCCCATCGCCGCACCCCCTGGCTAGGAGCTGTCCAGTCGATCACGTGTTGTCGCCAGCTCTGCCGTCGAGCACCTGCCCTCTCACGACAGCGGTCGCCTCCCGCTATGCGGGACGAAGAACGGGATCGATCTCAGCCAGTTGTTCGTGCAGCTGACGAGCCCCCCCCCATTACCTTCTTGGTGGCCCCGCAAGGGGGTGCCTGGCCTCCGGAGTTGGCATGACTTTCTCCCCCTGTCGAACGTATGGCCTGGGGGGTGGTGTCACCGGCTCCGGAGGCATCGACAGACCGCTGATTAGGGGCATGACCACCGGCTTCTTCGCAGGTCGGGAGGCTCTTCGTAATGTGGATGTGGCGATCGGTGCCGTGGGACGGCCGGGCGGGGACGACCGAAGGACGCACGTGATCGACGTCAGCGAGATCGGCGCCTTCCTCGGCCTGGACGTCGGCAAGGGCGAACACCACGCCACTGCCGTCACCCCGGCCGGGAAGAAGGCATTCGACAAGCGGCTGCCCAACAGCGAGCCCAAGCTCCGCGAGGTGTTCGACAAGCTGCAGGCCAAGCACGGGACCGTGCTGGTGGTCGTGGACCAGCCCGCCTCGATCGGCGCCCTGCCACTGGCGGTGGCCAGGGACATGGGCTGCCCCGTCGCCTATCTGCCCGGTCTGACGATGCGGCGGATCGCCGACCTCTACCCAGGCGAGGCCAAGACCGATGCCCGCGACGCGTTCATCATCGCCGACGCGGCCCGCGTCATGCCTCACACACTCCGCTCGGTCGATCTTGAAGAAGAGACCATCGCCGAGCTGGAGATGATCGTCGGCTTCGACGACGATCTGGCCGGCGAAGCCACCCGGATCAGCAACCGGCTTCGCGGCCTGCTCACCCAGATTCACCCGCACCTGGAGCGAGTCCTCGGCCCGCGCATCCAGCACCCGGCAGTGCTCACGCTGCTGGAACGGTTCGGGTCCCCGGCCCAGGTCCGCAAGGCCGGACGCCGCCGACTCGTGACCTTGTTGCGGCCGAAGGCGCCGCGGATGGCCGAGCGACTGGTCGAGGAGATCTTCACCGCGCTGGACGAGCAGACAGTGGTCGTTCCCGGCACCGAGGCGGCCGCTCTGATCGTCCCGAGCCTGGCCGGATCGCTGACCGCCGTCCTTGACCAGCGGAAACTGCTGGCCGGACGGATCGAGGAACTGCTGGAGGCCCACCCTCTTTCCAAGGTCCTGACCTCGATGCCGGGGATCGGCGTCAGGACCGGAGCCAGGATCTTGATCGACGTGGGCGACGGCAGCAGCTTTCCGTCCGCCGCCCACCTCGCCGCCTACGCCGGCCTCGCCCCGGCAACCCGCAGCTCGGGTTCGTCGATTCGAGGCGAACAACCGTCTCGGAGAGGAAACAAGCAGCTCAAACGGGCCTTCTTCCTCTCCGCGTTCGCATCCCTGGCCGACCCGGCCTCCCGCACCTACTACGACAAGAAGATCAGCCAGGGCAAGCACCACACCCAAGCACTCCTCTGTCTCGCCAGACGACGAGCCGACGTCCTCTTCGCGATGCTCCGCGACGGCACCTTCTACGAATCCCGGCCAGCCGCAGCGGGCTGATCCTCAGCACCTTCGCCGCACGCAGGGCAGTCACGCTCGTCGACCGAGTCCATCGCGACCGGATGACCACAAAAGTCGCACGACCGGATGCCCTCACCCGCCGAGTCCTGAACGGGCACGTCATCACTCATGACAGCCACACTGCCACCCGACCACCTTGACCAAAGACATAGGGGCACCCCCCCCCGGATAACGCGGTTGTCAGCCTCCTGTGACAGCTCCTCGCACAACCGGATCGCGTCGTCCCGGTCGTGGGAAAAGATGCTGAACGCATCGAAGATCGCGGGGGCCTCCTGCATGCCGGCAAACGCTGCCAGGCCGTGACCGGCATCCGCGCGGTCACGGAAGTCGTGACTTCGCCCGAGTTCACCGAGCGCCACGACAGCGGCATGCCGCAAATCCCTGTCCACTTACCTGCCCGGTGCCGCGGGCCGGGTGGACTTTTCCTCCGACAGCCGTGCCATGTCGGACACCGGTCCGAGGTGGCCAAGCTTGTCGGGGTTGGACACGGAGTGGATCGCCCGAATCACACCGTCGACGATGTCGAGCTCGACCACGTTGACCACCCGGCCCTCAGGGTCGTACGTCACGGCGCCGGGCCGACTGTTGACCCAGGCCGGACGGAGATCGGCACCGAGGCTCCGGATCCGGCGGAACCCCCCGACGAGCAGCTGCCCGACGCGCTGCGGCTCGGCCACCGGATTCCTGGTCGCACGCGCCTTGCCACCGCCGTCCCCGTAGTACACGACATCGGGCGCGAGCATGCCGAGCAGCGCGTCCAGGTCGCCGCCCTCAGCCGCCTCGAAGAACGTGCGGGCGAGTTCCTCGCCCTCGGCCCGCTTGGCGAGGGGCGGCACGCTGTCCGCGTCCGGCCCAGCCGCGGTGATGCGCTTCTTGGCACGGGCGAAGATCTGGCGGCAGTTCGTCTCGGACTTCCCGGTGGTCCTCGCCACGTCCGTGTAGTCGTACCCGAACACCTCGCGCAGCATGAACACTGCCCGCTCCACCGGGGAGAGGGCCTCCAGCAGCACGAGGAAGGCCATGGACAGTGAGTCGGCCAGCTCGGCGTGCTCGACCGGTCCCGGCCGGTCATTGGTCACAACGACCGGTTCGGGCAGCCAGTTCCCCACATAGGTCTCCCTCCGTACCCGTGCCGAGCTCAGGTGGTTGATCCCCAACCGCGTCACGGCTGTGGTCAGGTACGCCTTTGGTGCGGAGATCGCGGTACCCGCCCGGTGCGCCCGGGTCAGGCCGAGGAAGGCGTCCTGGACGAGGTCCTCGGCGTCGCCCACCGACCCGGTCATCCCGTAGGCGATGGAGAACATCAGCGGTCGGTAGCCGGCCTCGTCCGTCCCATCCGTTGCTCCCGACATCGGACCCCTCCCCCACCTCGCGGACGGCGGTGCTCAGTCCGAGCGTGCCGCCCCGCCTGCCCATTCCAAGATCCACAGGATGCGCAGAGGGTATCCGAGGGGTTTCGGTCGGCCGTCGGCGGTCCATCGCAGCCCGAAGGGGAGACGCACGTCACATCGGCCCCTGTCACAGGCTGCCGGGGTGCCCTGTCTTAGAGGGCGACAGCGAACAGCAGGAACAAGAACAGCAGGAACAAAAGGAGTGCACGATGAACGCTCGACTGAACTTCATGACCAGCCCCGTCGCCGCCAAGGCCATGAAGCACATCGTCGCCGCGAGCAGGGCGCTCGCGGAGTCGACCGTTCCGGCCTCCACCCGCGAACTGATGATGCTCCGCGCCAGCCAGATCAACGGCTGCGCCGGATGCATCGACATGCACACCAAGGACGCCGCGCACGCCGGGGAGAGTGCGGTACGGCTCAACCTGGTCGCGGCCTGGCGCGAGGCCACGGTGTTCACCGACGCCGAACGCGCCGCCCTGGAGCTGACCGAAGAGGGCACCCGCATCGCCGACGCGGCCGGCGGTGTCCCGGACGCGGTCTGGGCGAATGCCGCCAAGTACTACGACGACGACCAGCTCGCCGACCTGGTGGCCCAGATCGCCATCATCAACGCCTTCAACCGCGGAAACGTCATGATCCAGCAGCCCGCGGGCGACTACCAGCCCGGCCAGCACGGCTGACCAACCGCACGCCACGCGACCGTTCCGGCCCCGGCTCCCCGAGCCGACACCATGCAAGGACACATCCCATGAACCTCGCCCTGTGGATCATCACCGGACTGCTTGCCGCCGCCTACCTGCTCGGCGGCGCCTTCAAGGTGATCACGCCGAAGGAGAAGATCGCCGCCAGCGGCCCCAGCGCCCGCTGGGCCGAGGACTTCAGCGCCGGCGGCATCAAAACCATCGGAGCCCTCGAGGTGCTGGCCGCGGTGGGCCTGGTCCTGCCCGCAGTGCTCGGCAACGCACCGGTTCTGGTCCCGCTGGCAGCCCTCGGCCTGGTGCTGATGATGACCGGCGCGGCGATCACCCGCATACGGCGTCACGAGACCACATTCATGGTGGTGGACCTGGTCTACCTCGCCCTCGCCGCCTTCGTCGTGTGGGGGCGCTTCGGCCCCGAGTCCTTCACGACCTGACCGGGGCATTGTCCGGCTACACCCCGCTGCGTTCAGCAGCCTGTGATCTCGTTCATCCGGTGGCGGACGAGGTCGGCGATGACGTCGTCGGGCAGGAGGTGGTCAGGGGTGAAGCGGACGGTGCCCTTGGACAGTTCGTACCCGGTCAGCCGTTCGCGTACGGCGTCCACCGCCTGCGGACTGAACGGGAAGACGCTCAGGTGCTCCTTGGCCGCCCGGAACCCGATGAGGGGTTTGCCGCCGAACCGCAGGGCCGCCATGCCGTAGCTTCTGCCGTCTTCGGCCTCCGGGGCGATCCGCAGCGCGATCGCTCGGACGTGCTCGAACGCCTCCCGCGAGGCCGCGTCCAGACCGGCGAAGTAGTCCTCGACCTCAGTCATCTGCTCGTTCCCGTCCGTGGATTCCCTTCCGGCACGATGGCCTCTTGCCGCCGTCCTGTCATGCCGGGCGTGGCGAACGGGCGATCCGGCCAGGCTCATCGCGGCGGTTGGGCCGCCGGCACGTTTGCCATGTCCAGCGCGGCGGGACGCTGGTTCGGAGACTCCGAGAGGGCCGCACCTCGGCGAATCGCAAGCAGGGCCGGCCACAGAGGTGCTTCGGCTACGGGTAGTTGTCCACGGACGATGAGGCGACGGGCTTCAGGGCCGGAGAGACGGACGCCGGGCGAGATCCCGGCATCGGCCGGCCGGACACGGCCGTCGCGATCGGGATCCCTGGTGCCGGCATCGCCGCCCACACCGTCGCCCTCGCGCTGCCCGCCATCACCCTCCAGCTCGTACGGGGCCGCGCTCGCAGCCACCGGCGCCGGGGCGCTCGCGGCGAACGGCCTCGCCGGGAACCTCCGCCTGCCGCCGAACCCGCTGGCGTTCTCCTGCCTGACATGGGAGGTCTCCGGCTCGCGGCCCCCGCGTCGATCGCGCTCGCGGGTTCAAGTTCAGTCACCACTGGGAGCCCTCGACGTTCTCCAGCGGGATCCAGCGCCTCGATGCAGCGGCGGGCGGTCGCCTCGTCCGGGCAGTACGACCGGCTTCTTGTCGCCGCGGCGGGCGACGTCGGTGTCCTCGCCGGCCCCGGACGAGACGTCCGAGGCTGAATAGGTCCCCCGGGCGGAAAGCCCAGGTCGGAGCGGCAAAACCAGAGGCCCCCTGTCGGGTTCGAACCGACGACCCCCGCTCTACAAGTTCGATTGCGGGGTCCTGAGCGGGCAAGGTCCACTCTTGACGGCTCTTGCGGTCGGCCGGGCCGTACCGCCCTCGTCCGCCGTCGTTGATGTCAACCATGGATGTCAGCCGCCGGTCACCACCAAGACCGCTTCTTCCGAAGCTCCTGCTTCTTCGCTTCGGCTTCCTTCTTCTTGCGATCCGCCTGCGCGCGAGCTGTCCACGCTCCCTGATGCTGGTAGCACTGACCGCTGCCCACGACAGCCGGCCGGGTACACCGGCCCCCACCCTTCTTCGGAGCCCCACACTTCGGCTGGGTCACGTCGTCTCCCTCCCAAAAGCCCGAACGGACACTGGCAGCGTCTCTCCAACTGCGGTGGACGAGGAAGGCGCACATGGGGGCACGGTGGGGCCCATGGCTCAGGGTCCGTCGGTCGGCGGTTGCCCACCAACGAACCCTGGCTGTGCCGACCGAGAGCTGCAAACCCTGGCAACAGACGGTCGCAGAAATCGCCATCTAGCCAAAGCGGATGCCATGACCTCTTCACAAGAGAGGGAGGATGCCAAGGTCGGCCGTCACGTCCGCATCCCCGAACCCGCCATCGAGGCGTACATCGCGACGCACACCGTGCAGCCTGTCGAGCGTCGCTACGGGCAGGTGGCCTGATGGCGAACCGCAAGGGCCTGCGCCGCCGGTTCGGCACCGTGCGACAGCTCGCGTCCGGCCGCTGGCAGGCGCGCTACCGCGACCCGCTGTCGGGCGAGACGAAGTCGGCGCCGCACACCTTCGAGACGAAGACGGACGCCCTCGTCTGGCTGACCACCATCGAGGCGGAGATCATCCGGGGCACCTATCAGGCCCCCGACGCGGGCAAGGTCGCCTTCGGGCCGTATGCCGACGACTGGTTGAAGCACCGCAAGCTGGAGGACCGCACCCGGGAACGGAGCGAGAGCGTGATCCGGCTGCACATCAAGCCGACCTTCGGCGCCGGGACGATAGCCGCGATCACCACACCCCGCGTACGAGCCTGGCGCACCGCCCTCCTGGAAGACGGCGTGGGCGAGCCGACCGTCGTCAAGGCGTACCAACTCCTCCGCGCGATCCTGAACACGGCCGTGGACGACGAGCTGATCCGCCGCAACCCGTGCCGCATCAAAGGCGCCGACCGCTACGACGTCCCGGAACGCCCCATCCTCACCGTGGCCGAGGTGTACGCGGTGGCCGACGCCATCCGGCCGCACCACCGGGTGCTCGTCCTCCTCGCCGCCTTCACCACCCTCCGGTTCGGCGAGCTGGCCTCGCTCCGCCGTCGGGACCTCGACCTGACCCGCTGCGTGGTCCTGGTCCGCCGCGCCCAGGCCGAGCTGCAGAACGGCACCCTGGCCGACAAGGCCCCGAAGTCCGCCGCCGGCGTCCGGCCGGTCGCCTTCCCGGCCGAACTCGCCCCCGAGCTCGCTCACCACCTGGAGCACTTCGCCGGGGCCGGGCAGGACGGCCACCTGTTCCAAGGTCCCCGCGGCGGCCTCCTCCGCCGCAGCAACTTCCGGGACGACTGGATCGCCGCCCGCGCCGCCGCCGGCGTCTCCGGGGACGTGCACTTCCACGATCTCCGCCACACCGGGAACACCCTCGCCTCCAGCGCCGGGGCCAGCACGCGCGAGCTCATGACGCGGATGGGCCACAGCACCACCCGGGCCGCGCTGATCTATCAGCACATGACGAGCGACCGTGATCAGCACATCGCCGGGAAGCTCGGAGAGATGATCCGCCAAGCCCGTAAGGACAGGCCTTCTGGCACGTAGGTGGCACGGCCGTGATCATGCGAAAGGGCCAGCGCCGGGGAATCATGCCCCTGCGCTGGCCCTTTGCCGTGAGCCCCCTGTCGGGTTCGAACCGACGACCCCCGCTTTACAAGAGCGGTGCTCTGGCCAGCTGAGCTAAGGAGGCAGCGAGTGCAGTGTAACCAACCTCGTCCCGGCGGCGGTCGGAAATCTCACCCCCGTCGGACTGCTGACAGATCCCGCGGCGCCAGGTAGCGTCACGTGCAGTTCATCCAGGTGGACTAGACCTCAATCCTTCCTTTACTCGGATCGTCCGGCACGTTCCTGCCGGTGAAGGGACACATCACCATGGCTTCCGTCACTTTCGACAAGGCGACCCGGGTGTACCCCGGTGCCACCAAGCCCTCCGTCGACCAGCTCGACATCGAGATCGCCGACGGCGAGTTCCTCGTCCTGGTCGGGCCCTCCGGCTGTGGCAAGTCGACCTCCCTGCGCATGCTCGCGGGTCTCGAGGACGTCAACGCCGGCTCCATCCGCATCGGTGACCGCGACGTCACGCACCTGCCGCCCAAGGACCGGGACATCGCCATGGTGTTCCAGAACTACGCGCTGTACCCGCACATGAGCGTCGCCGACAACATGGGCTTCGCGCTCAAGATCGCCGGTGTCAACAAGTCCGAGATCCGCACCAAGGTCGAAGAGGCCGCGAAGATCCTGGACCTCACCGAGTACCTCGACCGCAAGCCGAAGGCGCTCTCCGGCGGTCAGCGTCAGCGTGTCGCCATGGGTCGCGCCATCGTGCGTGAGCCGCAGGTCTTCCTCATGGACGAGCCGCTGTCGAACCTCGACGCCAAGCTCCGTGTCTCGACCCGTACGCAGATCGCCGGCCTCCAGCGCCGTCTCGGCATCACCACGGTCTACGTCACCCACGACCAGACCGAGGCCCTCACCATGGGCGACCGCGTCGCCGTCCTCAAGGACGGTCTGCTCCAGCAGGTCGACTCGCCGCGCAACATGTACGACAAGCCGGCCAACCTCTTCGTCGCCGGCTTCATCGGCTCCCCCGCCATGAACCTGGTCGAGGTCCCGATCACCGACGGCGGCGTGAAGTTCGGCAACAGCGTCGTCCCGGTCTCCCGTGACGCCATCGCCGCCGCCTCCGCCAACGGCGACACCACCGTCACCGTCGGCGTCCGCCCCGAGCACTTCGACGTGCAGGGCCCCACCGGCAAGGACGGCCTGGCCGTCACCGTCAACGTCGTCGAGGAGCTCGGCTCCGACGGCTTCGTGTACGGCTCCACCCGCGTCGGCGGCGAGGACAAGGACCTGGTCGTCCGCGTCGGCGGCCGTGACGTCCCCGCCAAGGGCACCACGCTGCACGTCGTCCCGCGCGCCGCCGAGCTCCACGTCTTCTCGACGTCCACCGGCGCCCGCCTCAGCGACTGACCCCCAGCGACTGACCCCCAGCGACTGGCCCCCAGCGACTGCCTCAGCCGCTGAACCTCGCCAGGCACCAGGCTGGCCGAACGGCCCCGTATCTCTTGCAGATGCGGGGTCGTTCGCCGTAGTGCGGTGCCCGGTCGGGGTTTACCGGAGAAAACCCCGGCATTCCGGGCCCGCCCCCACCCCCGCGTCAACACGGAATTCGAAAAGCCGCTTCGAACCATCCCCCGCGAGAGTGACTAAATGTCGCCATATCACTACCGGCCGCTACGCTCGCCTGCGTGACGCCTACTGCCCGCCGAATCGGCCGCTCTCTCGCCCTCGTCCTGCCCGTCGTCCTGGTGCTCTCGGGAACGCTCGCGGTGTCCGCCGTTCCGTGGGCCGGCGAGAACGCCGGGACCCAGCTGACGGCGTCCTCCTCCGAGGTCTCCGTCCGGGCCAAGTCCCGCGCCCCGCAGGACATTCTGCGCGACCAGCTCCTCGCCGAGCTCCAGGAGAAGGACCCCGGGGTCGCCCTCACCCACCTCCAGCGCGAGGTGGAGAACCGGCCCTCCCTCGCCAAGCACTGCATGTCCATCGCCCGCTCCCTCGGCCGCGCCGCCGTCGAGCAGTACGGCCCCTCCCGCGCCCAGAGCTTCTCGCGGCCGGTCTGCGACACCTCGTACGCGACCGGCGTGATGCGCGCGAGCTGAACAGCCGGACACTGAGCGACGTCGCGCGTCCGGACCTCTCGCGCGCGGGACGCCTATCGTTCCCCGTATGCACACCTCTCCGACGCAGGCCGTGGTCCTGGCGGGCGGCCAGGGCTCACGGCTCCGCCCGTACACCGACGACCGCCCCAAGCCGATGGTCGAGATCCCGGGCACCGGGACCCCGATCATCGGCCATCAGCTTTCCTGGCTCGCCGCCGAGGGCGTGACCGACGCCGTCGTCTCCTGCGGCCACCTCGCCGAAGTGCTCCAGGAGTGGCTGGAAAGCGCCGACCTCCCCCTCAAGGTGACGACGGTCGTCGAGAGCGAGCCCCTGGGCCGCGGCGGAGGCCTCAAGTACGCCGCCGCGCACCTGCCCGCGCCGGACCAGCCCTGGTACGCCACCAACGGCGACATCTGGACCCGTTTCTCGCTGCGCGAGATGGCCGCCTTCCACGACGAGCGCGACGCCCTCGCCACCCTCGCCCTGGCCCGCCCCCGCATCCCGTGGGGCGCCGTCGAGACCGACACCTTCGGGCACATCACCGACTTCGTCGAGGCACCGCCGTCGCCGTTCCTCATCAACGCGGGCGTGTACGTCTTCTCCGCGGCCTTCACGGAGCTCCTCCCGGACCTGGGCGACCACGAGCGCACCACGTTCCCCCGGCTCGCCCGTGAGCGGCGGCTGGCCGGCTTCCCGCTGCCCCAGGGCGCCTACTGGCGGGCCATCGACACCGCCAAGGACCTCACCGAGGCCGCCAAGGAGCTCGCCACCCAGCGGGGATGACACCTCGACTCCCACACGGAAGGGCGGCACCGCGTTCTCGCGGTGCCGCCCTTTCCCTGTCCTCCGTATGTGCGTCGTACGGAGCCTCAGCCCAGCAGTCCGCCGATCGGGTTCCTCGCCCCGCCCGACGTCGAGCTGCTCTCCGACGGCGTCCCCGTCGAACCCGTCGAGCCGCCGCCGGAGCCGCCGCTCGACGTGCTGCCGCCCGTGCTGCTCGGGGTGTCGCTGGTGGACGGCGGGGGCTCCGGGTCGGACTGCGTGGGCGTACGGCTGCTGCTGCCGGCGCCCGTGCCCGTGCCCTGCGTGGCCGTCGGGCGCTGCTCCTGCGTCCGGGTGGCCTCGCGGGTGGTCTCGGTGGGCCGGCTCGCCTCCTGCGTCTCCTCGCGCTCCGCCGGGGCCTCGCTGGTCGCGGCGGGGGCGGGCACGGTGGACGCGGCCTCCGAGGAGGGGGCGCGGCGCTTGGGCTCGGTGGGGAGCGGCCGGCCCGGGAGGTGGTTGATCGGGTCGTCGTTGGGGCCCGGGACGGTGACCATCTCGGTGGAGCGGACGGCGCCGCCGAGGACCGAGCCGATGAGGAGGGTGAGGCCGACGACGACCGCGGCGACGAGGGTGCTGCGGCGCATGACGCGGCGGCGCAGGTCCCACAGGTCGGCGCGCGGGCCGAGGGTGCGCCAGGCCTCTCCGGCCAGGCGGGCGTCGATCGAGTAGACGGGGGCGCCGGCGATGATCAGCGGGGACCAGGCGGCCAGGAAGATGATGTCGGCGGAGTCGTAGACCGGGACGGTCTTCCAGCTGACCGTGAGGAGCAGCGCGGCGGAGAGCAGCGCGCCGACGACGGCGGCGACGCGCTGCCAGAGGCCGAGGACGGTGAGGACGCCGACGACGACCTGGAGGAAGGCGACGGTGAGTCCTGCGCCGACCGGGTGCTGGAGGGCGAAGTCGCGGAGGGGTTCGGCGAGGGGCCAGGGGTGGAGGGAGTTGAGCCACTTCACCATGGAGCCGCGCTCGCCGCCGTCGAAGTAGACGGGGTCGCAGAGCTTGCCCATGCCCGCGTAGATGGAGATGAAGCCGAGGAAGACGCGGAGCGGGAGGAGGACGACGCCGAGGTTCATCCGGCGGCCGGGGTAGTAGGCGTGCCGGACGGCGTCCTGCCCGTGGCGCTGCGCGGGCCGGGCTTCCGGCGCCTCGTCGGCGTGCGGGCCGGCGGTCTCGGGCCGGAGGTCGTACAGGTCCTCGTAGGCGGCGTCGTACGCGCCCTCGGCGCGGCGCATCGGCGGCAGCAGGGGGCCGGAGTCGGCGGTCACCAGGGGGGTGGGCATGGTGTCGCCGATGCGCGGGATGGCCTGGGTGGCCCCCGCGTCCAGACCCGCGTGACCCCCGTGACCACCGCGGCCGCCGGGGCCTCCGTGGCCGACGGCCGGTTCGAGCGTGGAGACGGAGGACTCCCGTACCGCCTGGAGGAGGCCGGTCGCGCCCGGTGAGGACTTTCCGGTCCATACGACGGGACGGCGGCGGCCGCCCGCTCCTGAAGCCGCCCCGGACAGGGCCGCGGTGCGGGCGCCGGCGCCGATCTTCGGCTGCTGGGCCGGCGCGAGCCGCACACGGAAGCTGGCGTGGTTCACGATCACCTGGGCGGGATCGGAATCCACCTTGACCATGCTCAACGCGGGCTGATCGTCGAACCCCGGCCGGGGCGTTCTGGTGTCCACACTCATCTAACCGAGTGATCTGGGTTTAGGACACTGCCTTGACGGCCCGCAAATGTCCGAGACCCGTCAAGATCAACGGGATGGGAGGGTGGACACCCGTGAGGCCGTCACCAATTACCCCTGAGGGAAAGCGAATTGACCGCCCCGACGTTCGGCCGATGACCTCACGACCCGATGGCCCGACGACCCGACGACCCGATCATCGGCGCCGTGCTCAGCGGCGCCGTGCTCAGCGGCGCCGTGCTCAGCGGCAGTGCGTCCACCGCTGAGCCATCCGGTCGGGTCAGCGGGCCATCCGGCGGCGGGCCGCCTCGTAGAGCACGACGCCGGCGGCGACACCGGCGTTCAGCGACTCGGCGCCGCCCGGCATCGGGATGCGGACGAGGAAGTCGCAGGTCTCGCCGACGAGGCGGGACAGGCCCTTGCCCTCGGAGCCGACGACGATGACGACCGGGCCGCCCAGCTCCTCCAGCTCGTGGACCTCGCGGTCGCCGTCGGCGGCGAGGCCGACGACCGTGACTCCGGCCTTCTGGTACTGCTCCAGGCAGCGCGTCAGGTTGGTGGCGCGGGCGACCGGGGTACGGGCGGCGGTGCCGGCCGAGGTCTTCCACGCACCGGCGGTCATGCCGGCGGCGCGCCGCTCGGGGACGACGACGCCGTGGCCGCCGAAGGCGGAGACGGAGCGGACGACGGCGCCGAGGTTACGCGGGTCGGTGACGCCGTCGAGGGCGACGATCAGCGGGTCGTCGTGGTCGTCGAACGCGGCGGTGACGAGGTCCTCGGGGTGCGCGTACTCGTACGGCGGGACCTGGAGGACGAGACCCTGGTGGTTCAGGCCGTTCGTCATCCGGTCGAGCTCGGGGCGCGGCGCCTCCATGATGTTGATGTTGCCGCGGCCGGTGGCGAGGTTCAGGGCCTCGCGCACGCGCTCGTCGTTGTCGATGAACTGCTGCACGTACAGCGTCGAGGCGGGCACGCCGTCGCGCAGGGCCTCGAAGACCGGGTTGCGGCCGACGACCATCTCGGACTGGCCCTTGCCGCCGCGGCGGACGACGGGCTTGCGCTTGGCCGCGTTCCGGGTCATCGCGTTGGAGACGCGGAACGCCTTGTGGCCCTTGCGGTTCTCGGCCTTGGGCGTCGGCCCCTTGCCTTCCAGGCCCTTGCGCCGCTGGCCACCGCTGCCGATCGTCGCACCCTTCTTGTTGGACGTGCGACGGTTCCTGCGCTGGCTGTTCCCGGCCATGACTACCTATTCCTCGGTGTTGCGTACAAAGGTCTGTAATTGAAGTGTGCCGCCCGGAGGCCCGAGCGGCACGTCTTCTAACGGTTGCCCAGCGTCCAGCGGGGGCCGTCGGGGCTGTCCTCGATGGCGAGGCCGGACTGGTTCAGCTGGTCGCGGATCGCGTCCGCGGTCGCCCAGTCCTTGCGCTCGCGCGCCGACTCGCGCTGCTGGAGCACGAGCCGTACGAGGGTGTCGACGGCGCCGTGGAGCTCGTCGCCGCCACCGCTCTCCTCGGCCCAGTGCGGGTCGAGCGGGTCCAGGCCGAGGACGCCGAGCATGGCGCGGACCTCGGCGAGGCGGGCGATGGCCTCGTCCTTGTCGTCCGCGGCGAGGGCACTGTTGCCCTGGCGGACGGTGGTGTGGATGATCGCGAGCGCGTGCGGCACGCCCAGGTCGTCGTCCATGGCCTCGGCGAAGGCCGGCGGCACCTCGGGGGCGGGGGCGACGTCCCTGCCGGCCTTCTCGGTGGCGCGCTGGACGAAGCCCTCGATCCGGGCGAACGCCGACTCGGCCTCGCGCAGGGACTCCTCGCTGTACTCGATCATCGAGCGGTAGTGCGGGGTGCCCAGGTAGTAGCGGAGAACGATCGGGCGCCAGTTCTTCACCATCTCGGACACCAGCACGCTGTTGCCGAGCGACTTCGACATCTTCTCGCCGGCCATGGTGACCCAGGCGTTGTGCACCCAGTACGAGGCGAAGGCGTCGCCGAAGGCCTTGGCCTGGGCGATCTCGTTCTCGTGGTGCGGGAAGATCAGGTCGAGGCCGCCGCCGTGGATGTCGAACGCGGAGCCCAGGTACTTGTGGGCCATCGCCGAGCACTCCAGGTGCCAGCCGGGACGGCCGCGGCCCCACGGGGTCTCCCAGTCGGGCTCGCCCGGCTTGGTGGCCTTCCACATGGCGAAGTCGCGCGGGTCGCGCTTCCCGGTGATGCCGTCCTCGCTGGGCTGGCGCAGGTCGTCGATGTCCTGGTTCGACAGCTCCAGGTAGCCCGGGAAGGAGCGCACGTCGAAGTAGACGCTGCCGTCGGCCTCGTACGCGTGACCGCGCTCGATGAGGCCGCGCATCATCTCGATCATCTCGGGGACGTGCCCGGTGGCGCGGGGCTCGTACGTCGGCGGCAGGCAACCGAGGGCGTCGTAGCCCGCGTTGAACGCGCGCTCGTTCTCGTAGCCGATGGACCACCAGGGGCGGCTCTGGTCCGCGCCCTTGGCGATGATCTTGTCGTCGATGTCGGTGACGTTGCGGATGAACGTGACGTCGTAGCCGCGGTACGCGAACCAGCGGCGCATGATGTCGAAGTTCAGCCCCGAACGGATGTGGCCGATGTGCGGGGCCGCCTGGACGGTGGCACCACAGAGGTAGATCGAGACCTGGCCCGGCGTGAGCGGGGTGAAGTCACGGATCTGCCGGGCGCTGGTGTCGTACAGGCGAATAGTCACCACTCCAGGGTAGTGGGCGTGTGGTAGTGCCCCGATACCCGTTCGCCGTCTCCGATGACGTTTTTCACCGGTACCGGTGGATGCCGGTACCGGTGAACGTGACGACCGCCGCTCCGGAACGTGGTTACGGGCGTGCCACCGGGTACACGAGGGCCGTCGCCAGCGCCGCGAGGCCCTCCGCGCGGCCCGTCAGACCCAGGCCGTCCGTGGTGGTGCCGGAGACGGAGACGGGTGCGCCGGCCGCCTCGCTCAGTGCCTTCTGCGCCTCGTCGCGCCGCTTGCCGACTTTGGGGCGGACGCCGATGACCTGGACGGCGATGTTGCCGATCTCGTAGCCCTCGGCGCGGACGATCCGGGCGGCCTCCGCGAGCAGGGTGACGCCGGAGGCGCCGGAGTACTCGGGGCGGGAGGTGCCGAAGTGGGCGCCGAGGTCGCCGATGCCGGCGGCGGAGAAGAGCGCGTCGCAGGCGGCGTGGGCGGCGACGTCACCGTCGGAGTGCCCGGCGAGGCCGTACCCGTCGCTCTCGGAGGCGTCCCAGAGGAGGCCCGCGCACCAGAGTTCGCGGCCCTGCTCGAAGGCGTGGACGTCGGTGCCGATGCCGGTACGGGGAAGGATCATCGGTTCAGAAGCCATCGTTGGCCCTCCTGCGGGCGAGTACGGCCTCGGCGAGGACGAGGTCGAGGGGGCGGGTCACCTTGAAGGCCTCCTCGTGGCCGGGCACGACGACGACGGGCGCGCCGAGCCGCTCGACCATACCGGCGTCGTCGGTGGCGCCCTCACCGGTGAGGGCGATGGTCGCGTGGGCGTTGACCAGGGTGTCGTGGTCGAAGCCCTGGGGGGTCTGGACGGCGCGGAGCCGGGCCCGGACCGGGGTGGCGACGACCTGCTCGGGGTCGCCCGGCTTCTCGGCCGGTTCGACCTCCTTGACGGTGTCGGCGACGGGCAGCGCGGGGACGACGGCGACGGCCCCGTCCCGTACGGCCTCGATGACCGCGTCGACGGTGTCGACGGGGACGAGCGGCCGGGCGGCGTCGTGGACGAGGACGGTGCTGATGCCCTCGGGCAGCGCCTGGAGGCCGAGGTGCACGGACTCCTGGCGGGTCTCACCGCCGGGCACGACGAGGTAGTCGGTGCGCTCGGGGAGGGCGTGGGCGTCGAGGAGGTTCTTGACCTCGGCGGCCCCGTCGGGCGGTGCGACCACGACGACGAGCGAGACCGCGCGGGAGGCGGCCATCGCGCGGACGGCGTGGATGAGCATGGGGGTGCCGTTCAGCGCGCGCAGCGCCTTGGGGGCGCCCGGGCCGAGGCGTACGCCCCGTCCGGCCGCCGGGATCACCACGGCGGTACGAGGAGGACGCGCTTCGTCTGACATCGGTTGCACTCCGGCAGGTTTGTTTCCGCGGCCGACATGGGTATGGCCTCACCGTGCCGGACGCTCCGCCTTGACCGGGCCCTTTCCGTGACGACGGTCGAGGCGTTGACGCCCACGCACAGGGGTTCGGACGTAACAGGGGGAACGAGAGCATACGTACATGAACACGCGTACGCGAAAGTGCGTACAGGACATGCCTGCGGTCGCGATCGTGTGACGGCGCGGTCGCGTGATGTCGCAGTCGTGAAATGCCACTCGTGAAATGCCGCAGTGCCCGGCGGCAGCACTGTGTGGATCACAGCACGCCAGCGGGCACCGCGGCATCGCTTCACTTGGTAGCGCGCTCGGAGGTCTTCAGAGCACGCTCAGGACGCGAGGACCTCGTCGAGGAGAGCCTCGGCCTTGTCCTCGTTCGTGTTCTCCGCGAGGGCCAGCTCGCTGACCAGGATCTGCCGAGCCTTGGCGAGCATGCGCTTCTCACCGGCGGAGAGACCGCGCTCGCGCTCACGCCGCCACAGGTCGCGGACTACTTCGGCGACCTTGATGACATCGCCGGAGGCGAGCTTCTCGAGATTTGCCTTGTAGCGACGGGACCAGTTCGTCGGCTCTTCGGCGTACGGCGCGCGCAGCACCTCGAAGACCCGGTCCAGCCCGTCCTGACCGACTACGTCGCGAACACCGACGAACTCCGCATTGTCCGCCGGCACACGAACCGTCAGGTCGCCCTGCGCGACCTTGAGCACCAAGTAGGTCTTGTCCACGCCTTTGATCTGGCGAGTTTCGATGGCCTCGATCAGCGCGGCCCCGTGATGGGGATAGACCACGGTGTCGCCAACCTTGAACGTCATGTGACAGGTACCCCTTCCGTGGCTATCCAGGGTAACACGGATACGGCTTCTTCTGAATGGCGTTTTCGCAGGTCAGGGCATATCTCGGGGCTTGACAACAGCAACACGAACGTGCTGCGGAGGGCTTCCGGAAGGCGGTATTCGCAGGTCGGAGCGGCTGCGCGGACGGAGAGAAACGCGCACGTTACACCTACCCGAAGCCCCTCCAGGGAGGGGCGATGCCCCGTTTTGTCGGGTTCGGAGTGGCCTTCCCAACGTACTCCGTTCGAGGATCGTCCACCCGTACGGATGCATCACGGGGTGATTCCGTAATTGATCAGGGGACGCCGGTCCGGGTTTTTCCGGAGGTACGGCTCCGGGGAATGCGGGGCGGTCCTCGAATTGATCAAGGCGGTTATGTGAACACCAGGTCAATGGGTCGTGATCCGGCCACGGCGGCCGGCGCACGGCGAGAGCGGCGGGAGACTCGCGGGATCTCCGCCGGAGACCCCGTGGCCGGTAAGGGGCGGGTCGGGTGCGGGACGGAGAGTGCGGCTCGGTAACCTGAGCGCGCTGACACGCCCTTAGTTGGTCTTGGTTGGTCGTAGTTGGTCTTCGGTTCCGAAGCCGGTCCGAAGCCTGTCCGTAGCCTGTCCGTACGTCCTAGGAGATGCCGCCGCCGTGAGCCGCAGCCTTCGACGCGGCGCCCTCGCCGCCACCGCCATCGTTTTCTCCATCGCCGCGCTGTCCGCCTGTGGCGCGGGCAACGACGCGCAGTCGCTCGGCGTCAAGCCGGACAACGCCGCCATCACCGTGGACGACGTCAAGATCCAGAACGCGCTGGTGATCACCCAGCCGCTGGACGTGGCCAAGGGCCCGGCCGTCGTCTCGGCCACCGTCTTCAACAACGGTCGGCTGCCCCAGACGATCCAGTCCATCACCCTGCCGGGCAGCAGCGCCGCCGTGGCGCTGAAGTCCGCCTCCGGCGTCGGCCCGATCACCGTCCCGGCCGGCGGCTCCGTCGTCATCGGCGGCAAGGGCAACGCCTCCGCCGTCATCGAGAACGGCAGCGAGGCCACCCGCGACGGTGACGCGCAGAAGGTCGTCTTCAAGCTGAGCCGGACCGGCGACGTGGGCCTGAGCGCCTTCGTGGTCCCGGCGACCAGCTACTTCAAGGACTTCGGCCCGGAGATCGTCCCGGCGCCCCCGGGCACCCAGCCGACCGCCACCGCGACGCCCTCGGGCGCGGCGGAGGGCGAGCACGGCGGCGAGGGCGGCCACGGCGCGGAGGCGACCCAGCCGGCCGGTCACTGACCCGTACGCATTTACGTGAAGGGCGCCCTCCCCGGCGGGGAGGGCGCCCTTCACGTAGGCGTCCGGTTCACGGCCGGCACGCCGCACCTCCGGTCTACGGCTCGAACTTGTAGCCCAGGCCTCGGACCGTGACCAGGTAGCGCGGGGCGCCCGGGTCCGGTTCGATCTTGGCGCGGAGGCGCTTGACGTGGACGTCGAGGGTCTTGGTGTCGCCGACGTAGTCCGCGCCCCAGACCCGGTCGATGAGCTGCATACGGGTCAGCACGCGGCCCGCGTTGCGCAGCAGCATCTCCAGGAGGTCGAACTCCTTCAGGGGCAGGTCGACCTTGCCGCCCGCGACCGTCACCACGTGGCGGTCGACGTCCATCCGGACCGGGCCGGCCTCCAGGGCCGCGGGGGTGACCTCCTCCGGCTCACCGCGGCGGCGCAGGACCGCGCGGATGCGGGCGACCAGCTCCCGCGAGGAGAAGGGCTTCGTCACGTAGTCGTCGGCTCCTATCTCCAGCCCGACGACCTTGTCGATCTCGCTGTCCTTGGCCGTCACCATGATGACGGGAACGTTCGAGCGTCCGCGCAGCTGACGGCAGACCTCGGTACCAGGAAGCCCCGGAAGCATCAGGTCGAGGAGGACGAGGTCGGCCCCGTTGCGCTCGAACTCGTCGAGGCCGTCGGGCCCGGTCGCCGCCACGGCGACCTCGAAACCCTCCTTGCGAAGCATGTAGGACAGGGCGTCGCTGAAGGATTCCTCATCCTCGACGACAAGCACTCGGGTCACGGAAGGACCTCCGGGGCAGGAAGCGGTTCGGTCATGAGATCAGGGGTGGGGGACGAGGCGGGTCGGCGGTCCCGTACGGCGCCCGCCTCGGGCAGCCGCAAGGTGAAGGTGGAGCCCTGGCCCTCGGTGCTCCAGACGGTGACCTCTCCGCCGTGGGAGGCGGCCACGTGCTTGACGATGGCCAGGCCGAGTCCCGTACCGCCGGTGGCACGGGAGCGGGCCGGGTCGACGCGGTAGAAGCGCTCGAAGATCCGCTCGCGGTCCTTCTCGGAGATGCCGATGCCCTGGTCGGTCACGGCTATCTCGATCAGGTCCCCGCCCGGCGCCGTGATGTGGCGGGCGGCGATGCCCACCCTCGTACGGGCCGGTGAGTAGTTGACGGCGTTCTCCACTAGGTTGCCCAGGGCCGCGGCCAGCTGACCGCGGCTGCCCCAGACGTAGAGGTCGGCCGCGCCGCCGGAGACCATGGTGATCTGCTTGGTGGAGGCGGTGTGCCGGGAGCGGTCGATCGCCTCGGCGACGAGTTCGTCCACGGACACGGGCTCGGAGTCCTCCAGCGGGTCGTCGTTCTGCACGCGGGAGAGGTCGATGAGCTCCTGTACGAGGTTGGTGAGGCGGGTCGCCTCTATCTGCATGCGGCCGGCGAAGCGGGTGACCGCCTCGGGGTCGTCCGAGGCGTCCATGACCGCCTCGGAGAGCAGCGAGAGCGCGCCCGTCGGGGTCTTGAGCTCATGGCTCACGTTGGCGACGAAGTCGCGCCGTACCGCTTCGATACGACGGGCCTCGGTGAGGTCCTCGACCAGCAGCAGCACGAGGCGCGAGCCCAGCGGGGCGACCCGGGCGGAGACGGCGAGGGCCTCGCCGCGTCCGCTGCCGCGCCGGGCCAGGTCCAGCTCGACCTGCCGTATCTCTCCGTCACGGCGGGTGTCACGGGCCATGTTGAGCATGGGCTCGACGGCCAGTTTCCCGCCACGGACCAGGCCGAGCGCGTACGCTGCCGAGCTGGCCTTCACCACGGAGTCGCTTTCGTCCAGGACGACCGCGGAGGAGCGCAGCACGGACAGCACGGTGTCGACGCCGGGCGGGAGCACGGCGTCGGTGTGCAGGGAAGTACGGGTGGGTCTCGCCTGGTCGCGCTCGCTCCAGCGGAACGCCAGCATGGCGATCACGCCGGTGCACACGCCGGCGATCGCGGCCAATGCGGCGACCGCCGCGTTCACGTCCATGCCTCCCAGGTTATGCGGGTGCGAGGACTCTCTCCCAGCCGTCCGAGTGGCTGCTCGAACACTCGTCGCTCAGAGTTCACTGTGAAGACGGGGCCGGTTCATTTGCCCCGCAAGGAGCGGTGGCGCGTGTCGCCCAGAGTTCACCTTGGTGAAAGTGCCGGTTCATGTGAGGGGGTGGAACCGGACGCGTAGGGGGTCGAACGTGGGAGCGTGGGGGTCCGAAGCCCCACCCGGACCCCGGAGCTTTGCGTAGAGAGGGACATCCATGCGGGACGCGTACCACGAGGAACTGGACTCGATCGGCGAGAGCCTGGTCGAGATGGCCCGACTCGTCGGGTCGGCGGTCGGGCGCGCCACGACGGCGATGCTCGACGCGGATCTCAAGCTCGCGGAGAGCGTGATCGCGGCGGACCAGAAGGTCGACGACCTCCAGCACGAACTGGAGGCCAGGGCCATCGCGCTGCTCGCGCGGCAGCAGCCGGTGGCGACGGATCTGCGGATAGTGGTCACCTCGCTGCGGATGAGCGCCGACCTGGAGCGCTCGGGCGACCTGGCGCAGCACGTGGCGAAACTGGCGCGGCTGCGGTTCCCGGAGTCGGCGGTGCCGCGGGACCTGCACGCGACCATCCTGGAGATGGGACAGCTGGCGCAGCGCCTGATGGCGAAGGCGGCGGAGGTCATCATCACGAAGGACGTCGATCTGGCGCTCCAGCTGGAGCAGGACGACGACGAGATGGACCTGCTGCACCGGACGCTGTTCCAGCACCTGATCGACGACCGCTGGAAGCACGGCATCGAGACGGCGGTCGACGTGACGCTGCTCGGCCGCTACTACGAGCGGTTCGCCGACCACGCGGTGTCGGTGGCGAAGCGTGTGGTGTACCTGGTGACGGGTGAGCACGCGGACGAGCTCCAGGCGGCGGACGCGCCGGTGGAGGGCGCGTAGCGCTCGGGCGCCGATGCGCCGTTGATGCGCCGGTCCGGGTGGGCATGCAATGGGGGGAGGCGACGTGCGCCTCGAAAAGGGAGGGACCCCCATGGCCGAATCCCCCAACACGACCGTGACCGATTCCGGGGCGGAGGCACCGCGCGAGGCGGTGCACCTGCCCCTCCTGGGCGCCTGCGGGTGCGGCTCGGGGTGCGGCTGCGGCTGCCAGTCGGGCGGCCCGTGCCAGTGCGGCGGCTGCTCGGGCTGATCGGGTGTACGAGGGGTGGGGTGCGGCATCCGCACCCCACCCCTTCTGCTCCCTCGCCGCCCCTGTCGCCCCTATACGTCCAGCACGCCGACGACCTGGTCGCCGCTGGTCTCCCCCGTCGTACGGAAACCGAGCCGGTCGTAGAAGGCGCCGGGCCCGTCGTCGCCGGGCTCCCAGGTGACGTACAGCTTGGAGTCGCCGCGGCGGCGCAGCTCGTCGCGGACGGCTTCGACGGCGAAGCGGCCGTATCCCTTGCCCTGTCCGTCGGCGGCGATGTTGAGCCGCCAGAGACCGCTGCGCCGGTCGGTGGGGTCCTTCTTCGCGTCCCACTGGAGGTCGAGGAAGGCCATCAGGAAGCCGACGAGTTCGTCACCGTCGAAGATCAGCCGCGGCCAGGCGGCCTCCCCGAAGGCGTACGCCTCGGCGAGGGAGCGCGCGACGGGAGCGACGTTCCGCTCCTGGTGGGGGTGGACGCGCAGGGCGAGGGCGGCGTCGACGGTGGCGGGGGTGACCTTCTCCAGGCGGAGGGGGGAACGGGTGCTCATGGCGGGACGGTAGCGGCAGGGAGGGACGGGCGCCGGTGATTTTTTCCTGACCGGGCCCGTCCTTCGGCTGCCGCTAGCCGGCGAACCAGACCGAGCGGAGCTTGAGGCGGTCCGTGGCCGGGCGGCCGTGGGGGCGGAGGGTCCAGGAGTCGCCGGTGCAGTCGGGCTCGGTGAAGACCATCGCATAGTCGTCGGTGTCGTTGTGCGGTGCGAAGGCCGGCGCGGAGGAGCTGGGGTCGGCGGCCTCGGGAATCGTGATGCACTCCCGGCCGGCCGGGTCGTGCAGCGTGGCCGACTGCGGGGTCCCGTCGAGCCCGACGAACCGGTAGCCGAAGTCACCGGTGGTGGCGTGGGCGGGGGAGGCGAGCGTGGCGGTGAGGGCGAGGGCACCGCAGACGGCGGCGAAGGAGTGCCGGAGACGCACGAAGGTTCTCGATTCGGATGAGAAGGAGCGGTTTCACCCGCACCTCTACCTCTCCGCCTCGGCCCCATGCGCCGGGCCGCCGCCGTAAGGTTTCGCCCTCACCCGTCCGGCCGAGCGTCACGCCAAGCCCCCGCCGGCGCACCCGCCCGAGCGCCCGCCCGAGCCGCGGAGACGGAGAAGCCCCCTCCCCACCGGACTCCGGCGGCGAGGGGGCTTCCTCTCGGGGTTCAGCGCGTCAGGGTTACTTCTTGCCCTGGTTCTTGACCGCCTCGATGGCCGCCGCCGCGGCCTCCGGGTCGAGGTAGGTGCCGCCCGGGTTCAGGGGCTTGAAGTTCTCGTCCAGCTCGTAGGCGAGCGGGATGCCCGTCGGGATGTTGAGGCCCGCGATGGCCTCGTCCGAGATGCCGTCGAGGTGCTTCACCAGCGCGCGGAGGCTGTTGCCGTGGGCGGCGATCAGGACCGTGCGGCCCGACAGGAGGTCCGGGACGATCGCGTCGTACCAGTACGGGAGCATCCGCTCCACGACGTCCTTCAGGCACTCGGTGTCCGGGCGCAGCTCCGGCGGGATCGTCGCGTAGCGCGCGTCGTGCGCCTGCGAGAACTCGCTGTCGTCCGAGAGCGCCGGCGGCGGGGTGTCGTACGAGCGGCGCCACAGCATGAACTGCTCCTCGCCGAACTCGGCGAGCGTCTGGGCCTTGTCCTTGCCCTGGAGGGCGCCGTAGTGGCGCTCGTTGAGGCGCCACGAGCGGTTCACCGGGATCCAGTGGCGGTCCGCGGACTCCAGCGCGAGCTGGGCGGTGCGGATGGCGCGCTTCTGGAGGGAGGTGTGCAGTACGTCGGGGAGCAGGCCGGCGTCCTTGAGCAGCTCGCCGCCGCGCGTCGCCTCCTTCTCACCCTTCGCGGTGAGGTTCACGTCCACCCAACCGGTGAACAGATTCTTCTCGTTCCACTCGCTCTCGCCGTGGCGGAGGAGGATCAGCTTGTACGGTGCGTCGGCCATGCGTACGAGCCTAATGGACCTCTGACGATTGACGCGCGTCGTCAATCCGCTGGCGTCCGGCACCTGAGATGCGTAAGTTACGAGAGCCGTCAGAGGTACTTACAGATAGCAGGGGGCCGGCCACATATGTCCATCGACTCGCTCAGACGATCAGCCAGCGCGACCGTCTCCGGCCTCCCGCAGGGCTTCTGGTGGCTCTGGCTGTCGACCTTGGTCAATCGGACCGGGGCTTTCGTCCTGACGTTCCTCTCCCTGTATCTGACGGTGGAACTCGGGCACTCGGCATGGTTCGCCGGTCTCGTCGTCGCCCTCCACGGCCTCGGCGGCGTCGCCGGTTCCCCGCTCGGCGGCATGCTCACCGACCGCTGGGGCCGCCGCCCCACCATGGTCACCATGCACCTCGCGGCCGCCGCGTCCGCCGCCGCCCTCGCCGTCGTCACCAGCGCCTGGGCCATCGCGACGGTCGTCCTCCTCATGGGCGTCGCCATGCAGGCCGTCCGCCCCTCCATCAACGCCACCATCGCCGACATGGTCCCCGCCCACGACGTGCGCCGGGCCTACGCCCTCAACTACTGGGCCCTCAACCTCGGCTTCGCCATCGCCTCCATCGGCGGCGGCGCCGCGATCTTCCTCGGTTACCGGACGCTGTTCGTCGTCGATGCCATCGCCACCACCCTGTGCGCCGTCATCGTCTTCCTCCGCCTCCCCGAGACCCGTCCCGAGGCCCGGACCGACAAGGCCGGCAAGCCGGTCGCCGAGGCCAAGGTCAGCATGCTCACCGTGCTGCGCGACGCGCCCTTCCGCACCCTCGTCCTCATCAACCTCCTCGTCTGCCTCGTCTTCACCGCGCCCTGGATCGGTCTCCCCCTCACCATGGCGGACAAGGGCCTCTCGCCCTCCTCCTACGGTGTCGTCATCGCCGTCAACGGCATCGTGATCGTCGGCTTCCAGCTCCTCGTCAACAAGCTGACCGACAAGCGCTCCCCCGTCCTCCTGCTCACCCTCTCCTCGCTCCTCTTCGCCCTCGGCACCGGCGCCACCGCCCTCGCCGGCTCCTCCGTGGTGGCCTTCGCCGCGACCGTCGTCGTCTGGACCGTCGGCGAGATGATCCACGTCCCGACGAACGCCGCCGCCACCGCCCGCCTCGCCCCCGAACACGCCCGTGGCCGCTACCAGGGCGTCATGGGCATGTCCTGGGCCGTCGCCGGTTTCGTCGCCCCGATCGGTGCCGGCGCGATCGTCAGCGGCCCCGGCCCGAACGTCCTGTGGGCGGCGACCTTCGCGATCGGCGTGCTCGCCGCCGTCGGGTACACGACCCGGCTGCGCAAGGCCCTCGCCGACGACAGCACCGGTGACGGCACCGAGGACAGCGCCGTCGACAGCACCGGTGACGGCACCGGTGACGGCGACCGTGTCGGTGTCGACTCCGCCGGGAAGGACCCCGTCAGCGCCTGACGGACGCCCCTCTACGTACGAGACCGAACCCGCTCCCCTCCCTGCGCACTTCGGCGAAGCCCGACCCGCCGAAGTGCGCGGGCACGACCAGCTCCCGTTCGTCGGCGGCCCGTTCGAGGATCCGGCGGCGGCTCACCGCCGCCCCTCGCGCGTCCAGGCAGAAGCAGCTGTTGTGCGCGGGGTCGAGGATCTGCACGGGACTGTGCAGCAGGTCCCCGACGAAGACCGCCCGCTCCCCCGCCGACGCGAGCCGCAGCACGGCCGAGCCGGGTGTGTGGCCGGGCGCGGACTCCAGGGTGAGGTGTTCGTCGATGCGGTGGACGCCGTCCCAGAGCACGGTCCGCCCCGCGCGGTGGAGGGGCGCGACGCTGTCCTCGTAGACGAAGCGGTCGGCCCGGTCGCGGCCGCCGCCGTAGGCGTTGTCCGGCCCGAAGTGGGCGTCGTCGGCCGCCGGTACGAGGTACTCGGCGCGCGGGAAGGTCGGCACCCACTCTCGGCCCTCGGCCCGGGTGTTCCAGCCGACGTGGTCGGCGTGCAGATGGGTGTTGACGACGACGTCCACGTCCTCGGGACGGACCCCGGCCCGTTCGAGGATGCCGAGGAAGTCCCCCTGCCAGTGGTGGAACTGCGGCGAGCCGGGACGCTCGCGCCCGTTGCCCACCCCGGTGTCGACCAGAATCGTCCGTCCCCCGCTGCGCAGCACCCACGTCTGCAGCGCCATGACCGCCCGGTCGCTCTCCGGATCCCAGTGGTCCGGCGCCAGCCAGTCCTCGTTGTCCTTCCAGGTCTCCCGGCCGGCCGAGGGGACGAGCTCGCCGACGGTCGCGAACGGACCCTGCCACTCGACGACCCGGATGACCTCGACGTCCCCCACCACCATGCGCTGTGCGCTCTCCTGTGTCATGCCCTCGACGTTAGGGAGCGCACATGAGCCTCTCAATGCCCGTACGGCTCCGCCGGATACGCGTACGTCTCAACACGTCTCGGCACACCACGCCGGACGGCCTACGCTGGCGCGATGGACGTGGTGAGCGACGCGATCTCGGCCGTACGGATCGGGCGGCCCTCCTCCCAGCGGGTGCGGGTCGGCGGGAGCTGGTGCACCCGCCTCGCCCCGTACGACGGCGCGGGCTTCCACGTCGTCCTGGAGGGGCACTGCCGGCTGCTGCCCGACGGCGGCGACCCGGTCGAACTCGGCCCGGGGGACGCCGTCCTGCTGCCGCACGGGACCGGGCACGTGATCGCCGACGGATCCGCCGACGCGGCGAGGCTCGCGCGCGCCGTGCCCTTCGAGCGGTGGCTGGACGGGACCTTGTCACGGCCGCCGTCCGAGGAGGGCGCCGTGGTCGAGATGCTGTGCGGCAAGTACCGGCTCGACCGCAGCCACGTCCATCCGCTGCTCGCGGAACTCCCCCCGCTCGTCCATCTGCCGAACCGGGCCGACCAGGCCGGCGACACCGGCGGCGCCGATCCCGGTCTCCGCTCCGCCATCGCCCTGCTCGGCCACGAGGTGGCCGAGCGGCTTCCCGGCTCCGGGGTCGCGCTGCCGAGCCTGCTCGACCTGCTCCTCGTCTACATGATCCGTTCCTGGACGGCGGAGAACGCCGCCACGGGAAGCCGGGTCGGCACGGCCGGAACCTGGCCGGCCGCCCTCGGCGACCCGGTGACCGCCGCCGCCCTGCGGGCCCTGCACACCGACCCGGCCGCTCCGTGGACCAACGACCTCCTCGCGGCCGAGGCCGGGGTCTCCCGCCCCACCCTGGCCCGCCGCTTCACCGCCCTCGTCGGCCGGCCCCCGATGGCGTACCTCACCTGGTGGCGGCTGACCCGCGCCGCCGGTCTGCTCCGGGACACCCGGGACCCGTTGGCCTCCGTCGCACGACGCGTCGGCTACAGCACGCCGTACGCCTTCTCGCACGCCTTCCGGCGGGAGTTCGGCACGACCCCGGGGCAGTACCGGGCGGGCCTGGCCGCGGCTACCGCCGACTGAGCGCGCGCTGTGCCTCGTACAGGTTCCCCGGGCGCACCGACCCCGGGCTTCCGTACGCCTCCACGCGCGCGTGGAGCTCGCCCGTGAAGTCCGGGACGTCGGTCTGGTCGAATTCGCGGACCTCGCTGATGCCGACCGTCGCGCTGTACGGGGCGATGGTGTCGATCTTCACCAGGCCGGCCCGGCCGTTCGTCACCGTCACGTTCCAGTGGGCGAACCGGGCCCCGTAGAGGGGACCGGCGGAGGCGTCGCCGCCGTGCCGGCCGTTGTTCTCGACGGTGATCTCGGTCCGTACGTTCGCGAAGGGCATGCCCCGGTGGGTGTCGAAGGTGCCCATCTCCATCACGCCGCGCGACCAGACGTTGTAGCTGGACAGGCCTTCGACGTTGATGCCGTGGAGCTGGGTGCCGGCCGGGGCGGGGACCGTACGGGCCGCGATGCGGAAGTCCTCGATCAGGTTGTCGTGCGCGCCCTCCCGGCAGAAGTACGGGTGGTGGGAGCCGCGCCCCTCCACCCGCGTACGGCGCAGGGTGCAGGCGGAGGCGGCGACGAGCCCGAAGCCGTTGTCGACGTGCCGGACCACCACGTCCTCCGCCCAGCAGTCGTACGCGCCCTGGAAGGTGACGCCGTTGTAGCCCTTGTCGAGGAGGTGCGGGGACTGCGGGGTCTCCACCGCCTCCAGGGTCAGGCCCACCACCCCCGAGTCGGTGAGTGCCTCGGCCCCTGAGATCAGCCGGGGGTCCCACTCCGGGCGCGCGTCGAGCGGGAGGGGGCGCTCCAGGGTGACCGTCCGGCCGCGTACGGCGGTGATCCGTACGGGCCACTCGTAGGGGACGTAGCTGGTCAGCTTCGTCTTGTCGTCCCAGACGTACGCCTCCGGGCCCGCGCCGCCGCCCGCCATGTGCTCCAGGAGCGTGTGGTCGGCGTCGTCGGCGAGGCGGAGGACGACGAGTCGGCCGCGCCGGAGGGCCGAGGGGTCGTCGACCGTGACCGTACGGTCGCCCCGGCGGCCCGGCCGGACGGTCGTCAGGGTGCTCCACTCGTCGCGCTTGTTGCCGGTCCAGCCCTCGAAGGGCCAGGCCCGGCCCCGTATCGCGGCGACGAGGGAGGCGTGCCGGGCCTGCGGGGAGAGCCAGATCAGGCCGCCGGCCCAGGACCAGGAGGACTTGTCTCCGCCGTAGCGGGAGCCGTACGGGCCGATCAGTTCGGTGAGGTGCCGGGTGGCGAGCAGTGTCGTCCGGCCGGAGCCCGCGCCGCGCAGGACGACGCCGCTGTGGCCGATCCGCAGGTAGTCGTCGATGCGGTACGTGCCCGGCGGGAGGAGGACCGTGCCGCCGCCGCGCTCCCCCGCCTCCGCGAGGGCGCGGTTGATCGCGGGCGCCGAGTCGGTGCCGTGCACATCGGACGCTCCGCGGCGGGCGTCGGGCACGGCCCCGTGGGCGAGGGCGTTCGCGACGACGCGGGGGCGGGGTGCGCGGCGGGCGCCGCCGTGGGCGCCGGCCCGGCCCACGTAGGGGATCTGGGGGTGGGTGTAGGGGGCTGCCTCGAACTCCCGCCAGAGAGGGGTGGAGCGGGCGGGTGTGGTGAAACCCGTCGTGCCCGCCGCTCCCGCCACTGCCACCGCGCCGCCGACGAACTGCCTTCTGCTGAGTGCCATGAACCTGAGCCCTTCACGTATATGAACGGTGTTCAGATCTGCGTTGGGCGTGAGCATGGCAGCAGAAGGCCCCTGCGGGAAGAGGTCAGTTGGCAGGCTTCTCGGAGGACTTCTGGGTCAGGTTCTTGAACGCGTCGAGGTTGCGGGTCGACTCGCCGCGCGAGACCCGCCACTCGTACTCGCGCCGGATCGCCGACGCGAAGCCCAGCTCCAGGAGCGTGTTGAAGTCGCCGTCCGCCGCCTCCAGGACCGAGCCGAGCAGCCGGTCCAGCTCCTCGGGCGTGACGGCGGAGAGCGGCAGCTTGCCGGCCAGGTAGATGTCGCCGAGGCCGTCGATCGCGTAACCCACGCCGTACAGCTTGAGGTTGCGCTCGAGCAGCCAGCGGTGGACGCCCCCCTCGTTCTCGTCCGGGTGGCGGATGACGAAGGCGTTGAGGGAGAGCGAGTGGCGTCCGACGCGCAGGGAGAGCGTGGTGAAGAGCTTGCGCGTGCCGGGGAGTTTGACCACGTAGGAGCCCGGTTCGGGGGACTCCCACTCCAGTTCCGCGTCCTTGAACGTGTCCTCGACGATCCGCCGGACGTCCTCGAGATCAGCCATGGTGGGAGCGTACGCGACGGCGGTTCTCGCGCAGCCGGTGGTCGTGCACGGCAGCCGTGTACACATCCGCCGTGCCCGAGGCCGCCGTGTCCCAGCCGAAGGACCCGGCGTGCAGGGCCGCCGCCGCGCCCATCCGCGCCGAGAGGGACGGGTCCGCCACGAAACGGCCGAGCGCGCGGGCGTAGTCCACCGGGTCGTGCCCCTGGACGAGGAAACCGGTCACGTCGTCCCGTACGGCCACGGGCAGGCCGCCCACCGCCGCTGCGACGACCGGGGTGCCGGCCGCCTGCGCCTCGATGGCGACCAGACCGAAGGACTCGCTGTAGGACGGCATGACGAGGACGCTCGCCGCGCGGAACCAGTCGGCGAGCCGGTCCTGGCCCACCGGCGGGTGGAACCGCACGATGTCCGCGATGCCCAGCCGGGCGGCCAGCTTCTGCAGCCCCTCCGGCTTCGCCAGACCGCTGCCGCTCGGGCCGCCCACCACAGGAACGATCATGCGGGAGCGCAGCGAGGGGTCCCGGTCGAGGAGCTCGGCGGCGGCGCGCAGCAGGATGTCCGGGGCCTTCAGCGGCTGGATGCGGCCGGCGAAGACCGGTATGAAGGCGTCCTGCGGCAGCCCGAGCCGGGCGCGGGCGGCGGCGCGGCCGTCGGCGGGGCGGAAGTGGTCGAGGTTGACGCCCGGGTGGACGACCGCGATCTTGCCGGGGTCCGCGTCGTAGAAACGGGCGAGCTCGTCGGCCTCCTCGGCCGTGTTCGCGATCAGCCGGTCGGCGGCGTCGACGATCTGCGTCTCGCCGATCACCCGGGCGGCGGGCTCGGGGGTGTCGCCCTCGGCGAGCGCCGCGTTCTTGACCTTCGCCATGGTGTGCATGGCGTGGACCAGCGGGACGCCCCAGCGCTCGGCGGCCAGCCAGCCGACGTGGCCGGAGAGCCAGTAGTGGGAGTGGACCAGGTCGTAGTGGCCGGGCCGGTGGCCCGCCCAGGCCTGCATCACGCCGTGCGTGAAGGCACAGAGCTGCGCCGGCAGCTCCTCCTTGGCCAGGCCCTCGTACGGGCCGGCGTCGACGTGCCGGACGAGGACGCCGGGGGTGAGCTCGACCACCGGGGGAAGGCCGCCGGTGGTGGCCCGGGTGAAGATCTCGACCTCGATGTCGATGGCGGCGAGTCGTTTCGCCAGCTCGACGATGTAGACGTTCATGCCGCCCGCGTCGCCCGTGCCGGGCTGGTGCAGCGGGGAGGTGTGGACGCTGAGCATGGCCACGCGGCGCGGGGTGCGGCTTCGGCCGGGGAGCCGGAGCCTGGCCTGCGCCGGGTGCCGGTGCCGGGTACCGGCGAACCGGGACACGTACTGGCTCACGTCGGCGGTCCTTCCGCTCGGGGGCGAACGCATCGGGTCCGACGCGTCGGGGCATGACGGCGGAAGGGCGTGGTGCACCCTCCGGCCTGGACAACACCGGAACCGAGCCTTTCATTTCCGTCGACGATGCCGCTTTGCCAATTCATTGCCGGGGCGCACCACCCGGGGCGCACCGCCCGGGGCGCACCGCCCGGGGCGCACCACCCTCCACCCCCATGACCGGGGGCGCCCCGCCCCTTACCCCCACCCCGTAACCTTTCGGCATGGCCCCGCGCACCACCCGCCCCGTCGGCACCCCGACCCGCGGGACCACCAACCCCAACCGTCTGCGCCGCATGGACCGCTGGATCGCCGCCGTCCACGGGCCCGCCCTGCGCCGCTCCCCCGAGCCGCCGATCGCCGTCGACCTCGGGTACGGGGCCGCCCCCTGGACCGCCGTCGAGCTCCTCGCCCGGCTGCGCACGGCCGAACCCCGCACCCGTCTCTACGGCATCGAGATCGAGCCCGCCCGCGTCGAGGCCGCGAAGCCGTACGAGCACGAGGGCCTCTCGTTCCTGCACGGCGGCTTCGAGGTGCCCGTGCCCGGCCGGGTCGCCCTGATCCGGGCGGCGAACGTGCTGCGCCAGTACGACGAGGAGCAGGTCACGGCCGTCTGGCAGCGGCTCTGCGGGCGGCTCGCGCCGGGCGGGCTGCTCGTGGAGGGCACCTGCGACGAGATCGGGCGCCGGCACGTCTGGGTCGCGCTCGACGCGAGCGGGCCGCGGACGGTGACCTTCGCGACCCGGCTCGGTTCGCTCGACCGGCCGTCGGACCTGGCGGAGCGGCTGCCGAAGGCCCTGATCCACCGCAATGTGCCGGGCGAGCCGGTGCACGCGTTCCTGCGGGACTTCGACCGGGCGTGGGCGGCGGCGGCCCCGTACGCCTCGCTCGGCGCGCGACAGCGGTGGATCCGCTCGGCCCGCGACCTGGCGGCGGACTGGCCGCTGACGGACGGGCCCCGGCGGTGGCGGCAGGGCGAGGTGACGGTGCGGTGGGAGGCGCTGGCGCCGCGGACGTGAGTGAACGAGACCTCTCTTTCCCCAACTGCCGCTGAATTTCCCGTACGTCGGGAACGCCCCGCACGTATCCCTCGTCCCCCGTGGGGGGAGCAGGCCCGACAGGCCCCGCTTTCCCCTGTTGCTTTACGGTTTCGCATGGCACTATCGCCAACGTCACCGCTAAGTTACTGACGGTAAATCAGATTTGGTCACTTGAGGGGGAGCTCGTGAACCGACGCCGCCACGCCACCGCCGCGATCACCATGATCTGCGCCTTGACCGTGCTGGCCTCGCCCGCGCTGACCCTCCAGGCCGCCGCCGCGCCGCTCCCGCCCGCGCCTCCGAAGAAGAGCCTGGAGGAGGTGCGCACGGAGATAGACACCCTGTACCGCCAGGCCGCCGTCGCCACCGACGCGTACAACCTCGCGGAGGAGAAGTCGAAGGAGCAGTCCGCCGAGATCGTCCGGGTCGCCCTGATGATCGTGGAGGGCCGCGAGAAGATCGATGCCCTCAAGGCCAGGGCCGGCGCCACCGCCCGCGCCCAGTACCGCAACGGCGGGCTCCCCGACGGCGCGCAGCTCGTCCTCACGAACGACCCCCAGCTCTTCCTCGACAACGCGGGCCGCCTCAAGGCCGGAGCCAAGGCCACCACGGACCTGCTCGGCGAAATGACCCGCACCCAGGCCCAGTTGGACACCTACGCCAAGGACGCGGGCGTGAACTGGACCAAGCTGGAGTCCAACCGCGTGCGGCAGGCCAAGGCGAAGAAGGAGATCGACGGCAAGATCGCCGCCGCGAAGAAGCTGGAGTCCGAACTCGCCGCCGAGGAGCGGGAGCGGCTGCGGCGCCTCGAGGAGCAGGCGCTGTCCCGGGCCCAGACGACCTGGCTCGGCACCGGCGTCCTCGCCGGTCTCAAGGGGGACACGACGCCCGCGGCGAAGAAGGCGATCGAGTTCGCGACGGCGCAGATCGGCAAGCCGTACGTCTGGGGCGCGGAGGGACCGGACTCGTACGACTGCTCGGGACTCACCCAGCTCGCCTGGGGCACGGCGGGCCGGCCGATACCGCGCACCTCGCAGGAGCAGTGGCGCCTGCTGCCGCGCGTGGACATCAAGGACATGCGGCCCGGCGACCTGATCGTCTACTTCCAGGACGCGAGCCACATCGGGATGTACGTCGGAAACGGCACGATGGTGCACGCGCCGCGCCCCGGCCGGAACGTGACGCTCGCGGGGGCCGGCTCGATGGAGATCCTGGGCGTCGTCCGCCCGACGTGACGGAGTCCACGCGCCGCGGCGGAACCGCGGGCGCCGCCCCGGCGTGACCTTTCTCATTGCCTCGGGGGCGCCCCGTCGGCCGTACGGGGGCAAGTACCTCCCCTTCCGCGGCATATGCCAATCCCGACGCGAACGCCGACCCGCTGGTCGCCATTCCGCTGCGCACCGCCCTACCGCTATGGTCCGGGACGGGCGGGACGCCACCCGGCGCCCTGCGCACCCTCGGGGGGAGGGAAGGAAACCCGGACCGATGCCCGTATCCGTACCGCGTCAGAGAAACGTCTCTGCCGTTGCGGGACCCGGCGACGTCGCCACCACGGACGCCACCGCCATGGACGCCACTGCTATGACAGGCACAGTCACAGGCACCGACCGCACCGATCTCACTCTCCTGGTCGTCGAGGACGACCCGGCGGGTGCCCTCGCCGTACCCGAACTGCTCGACGCGGCGGACGCCGCCGGCACCCGGGTCCGCATCCGTACGGCCCGCAACCTCACCGAGGCCGAGCGGCTCCTCACCGACGACGTCCACTGCGTCCTCGTCGACCTGTCCCTGCCCGGCCCCCGGGCCGCCGAGGGAGCCGACCCGCTCGCCCCGCTGCGGCACATCCTGCGGCTCGCCCCGCGCCACGCCGTCCTCGCGCTCGCGGCCTCCGCCGACGCCGAGCTGGCGGCCGAGGCGGTACGCGTCGGAGCCCAGGACCACCTCTTCCGCGAGGAACTCGACGGGCGGCTGCTCAGCCGGGCCATCCGGTACGCGGTCGAGCGCAAGCGCGCCGACGCCGTCCAGGTGAAGCTCGCCGAGTCCCGGCTCCGCGCACAGGAGAACGCCCGCCTGGAGCGCGGGCTGCTCCCCACGCCCCTCCTGGAGGGCTCCGACCTCCGGTTCGCTGCCCACTACCGGCCCGGCCGCTCGCGCGCGCTGCTCGGCGGCGACTTCTACGACGTGGTCCGTACGCCCGACGGCACCGTCCACGCCATGATCGGCGACGTGTGCGGCCACGGCCCCGACGAGGCCGCGCTCGGCGTCGAGCTGCGGATCGCCTGGCGGGCCCTGACCTTCGCGGGGCTGTGCGGGGACGAGCTGCTCTCCACGATGCAGCAGGTCCTGGAGCACGAGCGGGAGAGCGAGGAGATCTTCGCGACCCTCTGCACCGTCGACATCGCGCCCGACGGGCGCCGCGCGGGCCTGTGCCTGGCCGGGCACCCGTCGCCGCTGATCGCCCGGCAGGGGCGGGCGGCACGGCTGCTGCCGTACGAGGACGGCGGCCCGGCACTCGGACTGCTGCCGCGCGCCCGCTGGCCGCGCCGGCAGGTCGAGCTCGGCGGGGCGTGGAGCCTGATCATGTACACGGACGGACTGATCGAGGGACGCTCGGCCGGACCCGGCTCGCCGCGGCTCGGCCAGGACGGGATGGTCGGCATGATCAACCGGCAGCTGACCTCGGGCCTGCGGGGCGACGAGCTCCTGGAGGCCGCGGTGACGGAGGTCCGGTCGCTGAACGGCGGGGAGCTGACGGACGACGTCGCGGTCCTGGCCCTGGAAAGGGACAGGGACAGGGACAGGGCCCGGGGCTAGACCCTGGACCCCTGAAAGTGACAGCAGGACCCGGAGCCGGGCTCCGGGTCCTGCTTGTTCCTGCTGTCAGTTCTTACGTCTAGCGGCCGCCGTTGTAGGGGCCGTACGGTCCGTCGCTGCTGGAGCCGCCACCCCTTCGGCCGCCTCCGCCGCCCGACACCTGCTGGAGCGCGGGGCGGACGTCGACCATGAAGACGATGGCGGCGATCACACCCGCGATCTGCAGGAACAGCATCGGGAAGAGCAGGTTCAGGGCGAGGTTGATGCCCAGAACGATCAGCCAGAACTTCTTCGTCTGCTTCTCGGCGGCGCGGTAGGCGTCCTCGCGCGCCATGGCGGCGAAGACGAGCGCGGCGACGGCGAAGCCGGTGAAGATCAGGAACATCACCAGGGTGAGGAGGGAGTCGAATCCCGCGCGCAACATACTGAGCACCGCCTAGGGAAGAGGGGAAGAGCGCCTCGCGGTCAAGGTACCCGGTTCAACGCATCAGGTACCCGTATTGGTGCCCGGCCCTACTCCGTCTCGGCGGTGACGGCCGCCTTCTTGGCGGGGGCCTTGCGGGCGGTGGTCTTCCGGGCGGGCGCCTTCTTGGCCTCGGCGGGCTCGTCGGAGGCGACGGCGACCGGCTCCTCCTTCTCCTTCTCCTCGGCCTTGGTCTCGTCCGGCTCGACCACGACGGCGATCTCGACGATCTCCTCGGCCACGTCACCACGCCAGGCCTTGACGGCCTCCTCGCCGTGGGCGGCGACCTCCTCGTACTTCTCGCGCGCCTTGACGGCGTACTCGGCGGCGACGCCGACGCCGCGCAGGGCGAGGTCCTGGGCGGTCTCGCCGAGCTTCTTGAGGTCCGTGTCGAGCCCGCCGACGACATCGGCGAGCTTCGACTGCACGGTGGCCTGGGCCTCCTTGGCCTGCGCGGTCACCTTCTCCTGCACGACCTTGGGGTCGGTCTTCCGTACGGCCTCGATGCGGGCGGGCGCCTCGGCGGCGATCTGCTCGATCAGGCCGGGAACCTTCTTGGCCTGCTGCACGGCGAGGTCCGCGGTGCCGGCGGCGAAGTAGAGAGGGGTACGCAGTTCGTCGATGATGGCCATGCTGGTGGTCCTCCCGGATGTGACGTACGAGCGAGCGCTGGCTCAGGGGCGGTTAGGCATCGGGTTGGGCATCGGGCGCGTCGGCGGGCCGCTCGGCGGCCACGGCGCGAGCGCCTGCGGGGGCTTCGGTGGCTCCCGTGGCTCCGGCGGCTCCGGTGGCTCCGGCGGCTTCGGTAGCTCCGCTGTGGTCCGCCTCGGCGGCTTGGGCAGCCTGGGCAGCCGCTGCGGCGGCCTCGGCCGCGTTCTCCTTGCGGAAGGAGTCGTAGATCTGGAGCAGCACCTGCTTCTGCCGCTCGTTGATCGAGGGATCGGCGAGGATGACGGCGCGCGTCTCCAGCTCCTCCCGCTCCTTCTCGTCGAGGATCCCGGCCCGTACGTAGAGCGTCTCGGCGGAGATCCGCAGCGCCTTGGCGACCTGCTGCAACACCTCGGCGCTGGGCTTCCGCAGCCCCCGCTCGATCTGGCTCAGGTACGGGTTCGACACCCCGGCGGCGTCGGCGAGCTGCCGCAGGGACAACTGCGCGGTCCGCCGCTGCTCGCGGAGGTACTCACCGAGATTGCCGACGTTGAGCGATGCCATGCTCCGACCATGCCAGCCTTTGCTAACTATTGCAAGCAGCCGCTTGCAAGAGTCGCCCCGGGCTCCTTAATCCTCGTGATCTCCGCGGTCGCTGCTGAGAGACTGGGGCGCATGGAGACGACGACGGGGCGCTTCCGGACGGCGGTCAGGGAGTGGGCGGCCGATGGCGCGGGGGCCTCGGCCGCCGCCGCGGTCGCGCGCGAACTCGCGGCCGGCAGCGAGCTGCGTACGGCCGTGCTCGTGGAGGGAGTCAGCGACCACGTCGCGCTCGACGCGCTCGCGGCCCGACACGGCCGCTCCCTCGACGCGGAGGGCATCGCCGTCATTCCGCTCGGCGGGGCGACCAACATCGGCAGATTCGTGCAGCTGCTCGGGCGCCAGGGGCTCGGCATCACGCTGGCGGGTCTGTGCGACGCAGGCGAGGAGCGCCATTTCTCGGGCGCCCTCGAACGCGAAGGACTCGGCCACGACCTCGCACGCTCCGACATGGAGCCGCTCGGCTTCTACGTGTGCGACGCCGACCTGGAGGAGGAGCTGATCCGCTCCCTCGGCGCCGAGTCGGTGCAGCAGGTCGTCGACGCCCAGGGCGACCTGCGGGCCTTCCGTATCTTCCAGAAGCAGCCCGCCCAGCGGGAGCGGGACGTCGAGCGGCAGCTGCGGCGTTTCATGGGCACCATCAGCGGCCGCAAGAGCCTGTACGCCCGCTCGCTCGTCGACGCCCTCGACCTGACCGAGGCGCCCCGCCCGCTCGACCGGCTGCTCGCGCACGTGTCCGTGTCCGCGTCGACGTCGACGTCGACGTCGACGTCGGCGGGCTGAGGCAACTGCGCCTTCCCTCTTTCAGGCCGCAGGGGTGTCGAAGCGGCGACGGGCCGTCTCGATGGCGCCGAGATACTGGTGGGTCCAGTCGCACATGCCGTCGATCGTCGCCCTGAGCGCCCGGCCGGGGGCCGTGGGCGTGTACTCGACACGGGGCGGGATCTCGGGGTGGACAGTCCGGTCGATCAGGCCGGAGCGCTCCAGCATGCGCAGGTTCTGGGTGAGCATCTTGTGGCTGATGCCCTCGATCTCGTTCCGCCCAGGTCGAGCAGTGCCACCTCGACGTCGGCACCGCCCTCGCCGACGTCGGCACCGCCCTCGCCGACGTCGGCGCCTCCTTCGACGACGTCGCGAAGCTGACCGTGTACGTCGTCGACTGGAGCCCCGTCGCCTCTCGGACCCCCCGCGTCCCGCCTGCCATGCTGGTGGGCGTGGCACTGGACGACCTGGTACGGCTGCGCCGGGCGCGGGACGTGATGGATCGCGACTACGCGCTGCCGCTCGACGTCCCCGCGCTCGCCTCCGTCGCCCTCATGTCGACCGGGCACTTCGCCCGCAGCTTCCGTGCCGCCTACGGCGAGACCCCGTACAGCTACCTCATGACCCGCCGCGTCGAGCGTGCCAAGGCCTTGCTCCGGCGGGGTGACATGAGCGTCACGGACGTCTGCTTCGCCGTCGGGTGCACCTCGCTCGGCTCCTTCAGCTCCCGCTTCACCGAACTCGTCGGCGAGACGCCGTCCGCCTACCGGGCCCGCCGCCACGAGGACGGGGCCGCGATCCCGGCGTGCGTCGCGAAGGTCCGGACGCGGCCGGTCCGGAAGACCTGAGTCAGCAGGCATCAGGCATCGGCCATCGGCCATCGGCCATGGGTCATCGGCCATGGGTCATCGGCCATGGGTCATCGGCCATGGGTCATCGATCAGTTTCGGAGAAGCGGAATCCTGGGGGCCGCCGTAGCTTCGAAGGCATGAACGTCAAGCTCTCGCAGTGCTTCATCGCAGTCGACGACCACGACAAGGCCCTCGCCTTCTATCGCGACGCCCTCGGCCTCGAAGTGCGGAACGACGTCGGATTCGAGGGGATGCGCTGGGTGACCGTCGGGTCCCCCGCGCAGCCGGACGTGGAGATCGTCCTCGAACCGCCGCTCGCCGACCCCAACGCCTCCCCCGCCGACCGGCAGGCGGTGGCCGAGCTGCTCGCCAAGGGCATGCTGCGCGGCGTGATCTTCTCCACCGAGGACGTCGACGCCACCTTCGAACACGTCCGGGCGGCGGGCGGCGAGGTCCTCCAGGAGCCGGTCGACCAGCCGTACGGCGTCCGCGACTGCGCCTTCCGCGACCCGGCGGGCAACATGCTGCGCTTCACCCAGCCCCGCTCCTCGTAGCGCCCCCTCCTCGCGGCACCCTCTCCTCGCGGCACCCCCTCCTCGCGGCACCCCCTCCTCGTAGCGCCCCGAACCTCCTCGAACCCCCCTATCGGCTTCCATCGCCCGTGCCACCATGACCCGAGACGGCCTTGGGAGGGCCGAGGTCAACAGGGGGGTTCCGCATGCCGGTTGAGCGCATCTGGCTGGACGTGCCGTACGCCGAGAAGGACGCGGCCAAGCGCGGCGGGGCCCGTTGGGACCCCGCCGCCAAGCGGTGGTTCGCGCCCCGGGCCGGGATGACCGAACTCGCCCGGTGGGCCGCCGCCGTCGACGTCCCCGACCTGCTGCCCGGCGAGGACCGGACCCTCGGCAGCGGGCTCTTCGTCGACCTCGTCCCGCGCACCTGCTGGTTCACCAATGTCCGGTCCTGCGTGGCCCAGGCCGACTGGGAACGGCTCCGCCGGATGATCACCGGTCGCGCCGGACAGCGCTGCGAGGCCTGCGGGGCGGGCGAGGACCGCTCCGCACGGCGGTGGCTGGAGGCCCATGAACGATGGACCTACGACGCCACCACCCGTGTCCAGACCCTCAAGCGGCTCATCTGCCTCTGCACCGACTGCCACACCGTCACCCACTTCGGCCTCGCCCAGGTGCGCGGCATCGAGGACCGGGCGTTCGCCCACCTCGTGAAGGTGACGGGGATGAGCGGGCCGCAGGCCCGGGACCATGTCCGGGCCGCGTTCGCCGTCTGGGAGGACCGCTCCCGCCACGACTGGGAGCTGGACCTCGGCATCCTCACCGGGGCGGGGATCGCCCTGGCCCCGCCGCCCGGCGCCGGCGAGCGCGCCCGGGTCGCCGACGAGACCCTGCTGCCCCGGCAGCCGGGGACACCGACCCGCGAGCAGGGGGCCGGCACGCGCCCGACCCCGCGCCGCGACTGAGCCCCGGCCCCCGAATCAGGCGCGGCAGCGCAGCATCACCAGCGGCGGGTGGGCGAGGAGGTCCGCCCAGAAGTCCTCGCCGAACTTCTCGATGCCCGCCTCCGACACCTCCAGCGGCACCCACTCCACGTCCCGGAACCCCGCCGCCGCCAGGCACTCCTCGTAGACCTCGCGGCGGGGGACCGTGCCGATGATGCTGATCGGCTCCGGTTCGAGGAGCGCCGTGACCCGGACGCGCGGGCCCGCCTCGCCCTCCTCGCCCGTCGGCTCGCAGCGGAAGCCGTACGCGGGCAGGGACACACAGTCGAACCGGTAGTCCGGCCGCTGGGCGAGCACGAAGAACTCACCACCCGGCACCAGGTTCTGGTGGATGCGGCGGCACATCCGCTCCATCCCCGCGACGTCCTCGGCATAGTTGAGGTCCTTCGTCGTGTGGTCCCGAAGTTCTGCGCGCCCGTCGAGTCTGCTCCGCGGAGGCCCGTCCGCCGTACTGGCAGATGACACGAGAGGTCGGCGGGGTGGTCCTCGTATCACCCAACACCCGCCATCGGGACGGCGGTTGGGCCGAACGTCACTCCACCCAGGCGGCAAGCACCCCGAAGTCCGCCGCCGTGAGTCCCTGCCGGGGATCGACCCGATGCAGCAGCGCCCGGCCGGGATGGTGGGCGGCCACCCAGTCGCGGTCGGCCGCGCCGATCTCGTCGTCGACCCAGGCGAACGGCCGCCCGTCGGCCCACGCCACGAGTCCCGGTGTCTTCCAGTGCACCCCCGGCGCGGGGTCGGGCCCGTCCTCGGGCCACCGGACCAGGGGCAGCGCCGGAAGCCCGAGGCGCGGCGCGACCCAGGCGTTCGCGTCGTCCTCCCAGGTCGTCGCCCAGACGAGGGCGTACGGGAGTGCCGCGAGCCGCGGCCCCTGCGCGGGATCGAGCCGCGCGAGGAGCGGGCTCACGGACGCGGGCGGCGACGGTGCGTACGTCGGGTACTCCCGTCCGCTCGCCCCGAAGGGGATCAGCGGGCCGTCGACATCCAGGAAGAGCAGGGGGGTCGCCATGGCTCCATCCTGACCGGCCACCGACCACAGGTGACCGATCGCAGGGTGCCGCGGCCCTCCCCTCCATTCGTCCACTTCGCGATAATCCGCGACGGATCGATCCTCGTTACCCTTGCAGGCATGACAGCCATGGCGCCCACCCGCACCGAGCCCGACCTCTCCTACCTCCTCGACCACACCAGTCACGCCTTGCGGACCCGGATGACCGCCGCGCTCGACGCGATCGGGCTCACCCCCCGCATGCACTGCGTCCTCGTCCACGCCCTGGAGGAGGAGCGCACCCAGGCGCAGCTCGCGGAGATCGGGGACATGGACAAGACGACCATGGTCGTCACCGTCGACGCCCTGGAGAAGGCCGGGCTCGCCGAGCGCCGGCCGTCGAGCACGGACCGGCGCGCGCGGATCATCGCGGTGACCGAGGCGGGGGCCAAGGTCGCCGTGGAGAGCCAGAAGATCGTCGACGGCGTCCACGAGAGCGCCCTCGCCTCCCTCCCCGACGACGCGCGCGCCGCCCTGCTGAAGGCCCTGAACCTGCTGGTCACCGGTCATCTGGAGACCCCGATCGAGAGCCCGAGGCCGGCCCGCCGGGCCCGTCAGCGCGGCTGATCCGGACAGCGGGAGGCCTCGAAGAGGGCACACTCGTTCCGTAAAAAATAGTCTGCAACAAAACCTTCTGCTAATGTCACTCCTGTCGGCTCCACCGAACAGGAGTGATCCCCATGCCCTCCACCTCCGCCCCCTCCCGTCACCTCGCCCTCGGCGTCCTCGCCACCGGCATGCTCATGACGATCCTCGACGGCAGCATCGTCACCGTCGCGATGCCCGCCATCCAGAGCGACCTCGGCTTCACCCCCGTCGGCCTCAGCTGGGTCGTCAACGCCTACCTGATCGCCTTCGGCTCGTTCCTCCTCCTCGCGGGCCGCCTCGGCGACCTCATCGGCCGCAGACGGATGTTCCTCGCGGGCACCGGGATCTTCACCGCCGCCTCGCTCCTCGCCGGGGTCGCCACCTCCCCAGGCATCCTCATCGCCGCCCGCTTCCTCCAGGGCGTCGGCAGCGCGATGTCCTCCGCCGTCGGCCTCGGCATCCTCGTCACGCTCTTCACCGTGCCGCGCGAACGGGCCCGCGCCATCGCCGTGTTCAGCTTCACCGGCGCCGCCGGCGCCTCCCTCGGCCAGGTCCTCGGCGGCGTCCTCACCGATGCCCTCACCTGGAACTGGATCTTCTTCATCAACCTGCCCATCGGCCTCGCCACCCTGCTCGTGGCCCTCCGCGCCCTCCCCTCCGACCGGGGCCTCGGACTCCGCGCGGGCGCCGACGTCCTCGGCGCGGTGCTCGTCACGACCGGACTCATGACCGGGATCTACGCGGTCGTCAAGATCGAGGAGCACGGGGCCGGTTCGGCGCACACCCTCGGCCTCGGCGCCCTCGCGCTCGCCCTCCTCGCCGGCTTCCTCGTCCGCCAGGCGAAGGCCACGAACCCGCTCATGCCGCTGCGGATCCTCCGCTCGCGCAGCGTCTCCGGCGCCAACGCCGTCCAGATGCTGATGGTCGCCGCGCTCTTCTCCTTCCAGATCCTCGTCGCCCTCTACCTGCAGAAGGTCCTCGGGTACGGGGCCGCCGAGACCGGTCTCGCGATGCTGCCCGCGGCCGCCGTCATCGGCGCCGTCTCCCTCGGCGTCTCGGCCCGCCTCATCGCCCGCTTCGGCGAGCGGAACGTCCTGCTCACCGGCCTCGTCCTGCTCGTCGGCGTCCTCGGCCTGCTGGCCCGCGTCCCCGTCCACGCCTCCTACGCCACCGACCTGCTCCCCGTGATGCTGCTCGCCGCCGGTTTCGGCCTGGCGCTCCCCGCGCTCACCTCGCTCGCCATGTCGGGCGCCGAGGAGAAGGACGCGGGCCTCGCCTCGGGGCTCTTCAACACCACCCAGCAGATCGGCATGGCCCTCGGCATCGCCGTCCTCTCCACCCTGGCCGCCACCCGCACCGAGTCCCTCACCGCCGCCGGCCGCCCCACCGCCGAGGCCCTGACCGGCGGCTACCACCTGGCCTTCGCCGTCGGCGCCGGGCTCCTGCTCGCCGCCCTGGCCATCGCCTTCACCGTCCTGCGCCGCCCCGGGAAGCCGGGAACGCCGCAGCGGACCACGAAGCAGAGCAGGACGAAGTCCCCCGCGACAATGGCGGCATGAGAGCCGACCGACTCGTCGCCGCCCTGCTCTTCCTCCAGACCCGGCAGCGCGTCACCGCCGCCGAACTGGCCGCCGAGCTGGAGGTGTCCGAGCGCACCGCCCGCCGGGATCTCGAAGCTCTCGCGAGCTCCGGGATCCCGGTGTACTCGCAGGCGGGCCAGGGCGGCGGCTGGTCCCTCGTCGGCGGAGCCCGTACCGATCTGACCGGCCTCACCGCCCCCGAGATCCGCGCGCTCTTCCTCCTGACCGGACCGGAGACCAACGCCGACCCCCGGACCCGGACCGCCCTGCGGAAGCTCGTACGGGCCCTCCCCGCGACGCTCCGGGAAGGCGCCGAGGCGGCGGCCCGCGCGGGCGTCTCCGACGGTACGGACTGGGCCGGCGCGGAGACGGAGGAGGCCCGACTCGCCCCGCTCCAGCGGGCGGTGGTCGACGCGAGAGAGGTCAGGATCGGCTACGCCCGTCCCGGCCGGGAGCCCCGCGAGCGAACTATCCAGCCGCTCGGCATCGCCGCGAAGTCCGGGGTCCGCTACCTCGTCGCCGGCACCGAGCACGGCCTGCGGACCTTCCGGATCGGCCGCGTCACCTCCGTGACCGAGACCGGCGCCCCCGCCGTACGCCCCGAGGGCTTCGACCTCCCCACCGCCTGGCGCGCGCTCGCCGCCCGGATGGAGGGCCGGATGGTCGCCGCGACGGTACGCGGCCGGGCCGCCCCCGGCACGGAGTCGGTCCTGGAGGGCCTGCTCGGCGGGCGAATACGGTACGGGGACCGCGCCGCGGACGACTGGACGCCCTTCGAGGCCGACGGGCCGTCCCCCGAGGTGGTCGCCGCCCAACTGGCGGGCCTCGGCGCCCGCGTGGAGCTCCTGGACCCGCCGGAGGCACGTACGGCCCTCGCCCGGATCGGGGCCGAACTCAGCCTGCTCTACGGGCAGTCGACGCCTCCGGACTCAGACACTCCGGAAGCTCCGCCTCGTGCACCAGGGTCAGCCGTGACACCGCCCGGGTGAGCGCCACGTACAGCCGGTTCGGCCCCCGCGCCTCGGCCGCCACGATCGCGGCAGGCTCGACCACGACGACATGGTCGAACTCCAGGCCCTTCACGACCGTCGCGGGCAGCACGGTCACCCGCTCCCCCGCCCCGCACCCCCGTACGGCCTCCGCCACCGTACCCAGCAGGCCTTCGGCCGTGATCACCCCGACCGACCCCTCCGCCGCGAGCGCCTCGCGTACGGCTTCGGCGGTCGCACCGGGCAGGCCGGGGCGGGCCGTCGTCCGGACGACCGTCACCTCGCCGTCCTTCCGGACGGAACGGCCCGCCGGCACGTCCGCGCCCAGGTGCGGCAGAAGCCGGTTGGCGAGGTCCACGATCGCCGCCGGGACCCGGTAGCCGAGGGTGAGCGGCACCACGGGCGCCCCGGCCTTGCCCAGGTGGGCGAGTTGTTCGTGCCAGTCGCGGGCCGCCCACGGGGTGGTGCCCTGGGCGAGGTCCCCGAGGACGGTGAGCGACCCGAACTCGGTGCGGCGGGCGATCGCGCGGCACTCCATGGGCGAGAGGTCCTGCGCCTCGTCGACGACGACATGGCCGTAGCTCTCGGGCCGCTCGATCAGGCCCGCCAGTTCGTCGAGGAGCACGAGGTCGGCGGCGGTCCAGCGCGCCGAGCGGTACGAGCGCGGCGGCCGGTCCCAGCGGATCGCCACCCGCTCGGCCGCCGTCAGGGCGGGGTCGGAGGGGTCCGTGAGGAGGCCCGCGAGCACCTCCTCCGGGGTCGTCCTCGGCCAGCACGCGTCGAGGAACGCCGTCACCGCCCGCGCCCGCTCGATCCGCCGCGCCCAGGCCGCGCCCATCGGCCCCCACCGGCGTTCGGCCCGGAGCTGGAGGGCCCGCACGATCCGGGCGCGGACCCGCTCGCGGCCCGTCGCGTAGGGCGGCGCCTCCTCCCGGACGTCCGCGACGATCGCGGCGAGCTGCTCGGCCGGCAGCCGCCAGTGGGACGAGCCGTCCGGCACCGCGAGGTCCTCCGCCGGCGCCGGGTCGACCCTGCCGTACAGCGCGCGGTGGAGCACCTCCGCCATCCGGGCGTCGTGCTTGACCCGGGCCGCCGCCTCGCCGTCCTCGGCGCGGACCGGGTGGCGGGCGATCTCGTCGTCGAGGGTGGCCTGGCGGACCCCGGTCTCGCCGAGCGAGGGCAGCACCTCGGAGATGTACGAGAGGAACGCGCGGTGCGGGCCGAGGACGAGCAGCCCGGAACGCCGGATCCGCTGCGGATGGGTGTAGAGGAGGTACGCGGCCCGGTGCAGGCCCACGGCGGTCTTGCCGGTACCGGGCGCGCCCTGCACACACAGGGAGGCGGCCGGGTCGGAGCGTACGAGGTCGTCCTGCTCGGGCTGGATGGTGGCCGCGATGTCCCGCATCGGGCCCACCCGGGGGCGCTCGATCTCCCCGGCGAGCAGAGCGCTGACCGTCACCTCCCCGCCCGCCGTGAGCCGTTCGTCCTCGAGCGCGGTCAGATCCTCCGAAGCGCCCTCGCTGTACGGGGCCCAGCCGAAGCGGCGGCGGCGGAGCACGCCCTGCGGGTCGCGGGCGCCGGCCTGGTAGTAGGCGCGGGAGACGGGCGCGCGCCAGTCGACGACGAGCGGCGGGGCGGCCGGGTCCTCGCCGATCCGGCGGCGGCCGATGTGGTGGACCTGACCGTCGTCGAGGTCGAGGCGCCCGAAGAACAGCGGCCCCGGCGGCTGCTCCCGCATCTCCTTGGCGCGACTGCGCAGATGGCGGCCGAGCGCCTCGGCGTCGGCACCGGAGGCGGCGGTGTCCTCGCCGGTGACGACCTGTTCGGCGACGTCCTCGGTCATCCGGGACAGGGCGGCGCGGCAGGCGTCGTGGTGGGAGCGTTCGCGGGCGAGCTCAAGATCCAGTGACGTCATTCCTACAAGCCTAACGGAAAACGTTACTGAGTTACATTTTTTACTTGTCTACGCGGGGTTGTACGTGCCCAAGTCGTACGTGCCCAGGTCGTACGCGCTCAGGTCGTACGCGCTCAGTACGGGAGCCCCTCCCGCAGCGCCCGGAACGCCCGCCCCGCCGCTGCCACCGCGTCCGCCTCCACCGCGTCGGCCGTCTCCCCGGCCGCGATCCGGGCGGTGTTCTCCTCGGCGAGGATCCGGAGCACGGTCACGATCTGCCCGGCGGCGAGCCGCGCGAGGAGGGGGTCACCCTCCGCGCCGGCCGCCAGCGCGTCCGCGAGCGCCGCCTCCGACCGCACGCGGTAGGCGTGGAGGCGGCCGACCAGGGCCGGCGTGCCGTACAGCAGCCGGAGGTACGCCAGGACCGACGGGTGATCACAGAGCCCGGTGACCGGGTCGCGCCGGGCGAGACCGTCGAGGAGGTGCGCGGACAGCGCGTCGAGCGGGGCCGTACCGGCGCGGCGGCCCGCGGCCACCACCCGGGCCGACTCGTCCTCGTGATCGGCGAACCGGTGGAGGACCAGGTCCTCCTTGGCCGGGAAGTACCGGAACAGAGTCGGCTTGGAGACCTCGGCGGCGGCCGCCACCTCGGCGACCGAGACGGCGTCGAAGCCGCGCTCCAGGAAGAGCGCGACGGCCACGTCCGACAGGGCCTGACGGGTCCGCTCCTTCTTCCGCTCGCGGAGCCCCGGCGCCGCGGCGCGCTCGTCACTCACGAGGCACGCCCTTCCACGAGCACGGCGATCCCGTCCAGGATCCGGGCGAGGCCGAAGCGGAACTCGACCTCCGGTTCGTCGGCGACGTCCATCACGCCCGAGTCCAGCATCCCCGCCACCTCCGGGTACTTCTCCGGGTCGGCGAGCCGCCGCAGGGTGCGGCCGTAACGGGCGAGGACGTCCTCCGGGCTCCCTCCGTCCGCGGCGATGACGGTGCCGAGGTCGGCCACGACCAGGGCGTCGTTCCGGACGAAGCCGCCGAGCAGCATGGCCACCGAGATCTTCTCGCCCGCGTCGAGACCGGTGCCCTTCAGGGCGACGAGGGCCTTCTCCCACCAGGCGACCACGTTCGGCGTCGCGGGCGGACCCGACACGGGGATCCGGAGCATCCAGAGGTTGCGGTGGTAGACCTCGCGCATGGCCCAGGCCCAGGCCTCCATCGCCTCGCGCCAGTCGGCGCCGGGCGGGAAGAGCTCGGGCGGGGCGCCCGTGGCGGCCTCCTGCATGAGGACGTACAGCTCGCTCTTGGCGGAGACGTACCGGTAGAGGGACATCGTCGAGGCGCCCAGCTCCTTGGCGACCCGGCCCATGGAGACCGCGCCGAGCCCCTCGGTCGAAGCGAGGGAGACGGCCGCGTCGACGATCCGGTCCAGGGTCAGGCCGGGCTTGGGGCCCTTCGAGGGGCGCTCCCGCAGCCCCCAGGCCGCCTCGATGCTCGGCGGCAGGAAGGCCCCGCCGTCGCCCGCGCCGTTGCCGCCGTTACCGCCGTCGCCGCCCGTCATGACCCTCCTCCACCTCGCATGCTTGACGCCCATCCTAGTAATGCGTAACCCTTACACAGTAACGCGTACGTCATACGCAGTACGGCGAGCAGTCCCACACGCGAAGCAGTCCCCCACGCCCAGGGAGCACAGCCATGCCACCCACACCCCCGGCCGTCGAAGCCACCGGCCTGTCCAAGACCTACGGAGACGTCCGCGTCCTCGACGCCCTCGACCTCCACGTCCCGCGCGGCACCGTCTTCGCCCTCCTCGGCCCCAACGGCGCCGGCAAGACCACCACCGTCCGCATCCTCGCCACCCTCACCACACCCGACGCCGGGCACGCGCGCGTGGCCGGGCACGACGTCGTCACCGCGCGCTCCCGGGTCCGCCGCGCGATCAGCCTCACCGGACAGTTCGCCGCCGTCGACGAGACCCAGACCGGCGCCGAGAACCTCTGGACGGCGGCCCGGCTCTCCGGCCTCTCCCGCCCCGCAGCCGCCCGCCGCGCCGCCGAACTCCTCGAACGCTTCGGCCTCACCGAGGCCGGCGGCCGCCTCACGAAGACGTACTCCGGTGGCATGCGCCGGCGCCTCGACCTCGCCGCCGGTCTCGTCCGCGACCCCGGCTCGACCGAGGTGATGTTCCTCGACGAACCGACCACCGGACTCGACCCGCGCAGCCGCCGGGAACTGTGGCAGGCGGTCCGCGAACTCTCCGACGCCGGTACGACGGTCTTCCTCACCACCCAGTACCTGGAGGAGGCGGACCGGCTCGCCGACCGCATCGCGGTCCTCGGCAAGGGCCGCACCCTCGCCGAGGGCGCCCCCGCCGAGCTCAAGGCCCGGTACGCCGCCCACCGCCTCGACGTCGGGGCGTCCGGCGAGGAGAGCTACGCACGGCTGACCGACCGGGCCGACCGGACCGGCCCCGCGGCGACCCACGACCCCGAGACCCGCACGCTCGGCATCCCCACCGACGGCAGCGCCGCCCACGTACGGGAGGTGCTGGACACGCTCGACCCCGAGCGCCGGGACATCGCCCGCTTCGGACTGCACACGGCCACGCTCGACGACGTCTTCCTGACCCTCACCGCCGACAAGGAGCCCAGCCATGTCTGACACCCTCACCGGCGGGTTCACCGCCGCGGGCACCCTCGCCGGGCGCGGCATCCGCCTCAGCCGCCGCAACCTCGACGCCGTCGTCACCTCGATGATGCTGCCGATCATGCTGATGCTGGTCTTCGTCTACTTCTTCGGCGGAGCCATCGACACCGGCACCCGGTACGTCACCTACGTCGTCCCCGGCGTGCTCGTCCTCTGCGCCGGGTTCGGCGCGGCGAGCACCGCCCTCGCCGTCAGCGAGGACATGCGGCTCGGGGTCGTCGACCGCTTCCGTACGCTCGACATCGGCGGGACACCGTTCCTGGCGGGGCACGTCGCCGCCTCCGTCACCCGTAACGCGCTCTCCACCACGCTCGTCCTCGGCGTCGCCTTCGCCATCGGCTTCCGCCCGGCCGCCACTCCCGGCGGCTGGCTCGCGGCGATCGGACTGCTGCTCGCCTACATCACCGTGGTGTCGTGGCTGGCGGCGACGATCGGCCTCGTCACCAGAACGGCGGAGGCGGCCGGCGCGGTGACGTTCGTGATGATGTTCCTGCCCTATCCGAGCAGCGCGTTCGTGCCGATCGAGACGATGCCGAGCTGGCTGCACGGCTTCGCCGAGCACCAGCCGGTGACTCCGCTGATCGAGTCCATGCGGGGCCTGCTGCTCGACCAGCCGGTCGGCAACTCGCCGTGGATCGCGCTGGGTTGGTGCGCGGGCCTGCTGACCCTGGCGGTCGCCGCGTCCGGGTTCCTCTTCCGGCTCCGTACGCGCTGACCGTCCCTGCGAGACGTCAGAAGATGTCGGGCGAGAAGGGCCGCAGCGGCGTACGGAACAGCAGGTCGGCGCGGGCGGCCGCGCCGGCCGTCAGCTCCTCGACGCGCCCGAGCCGATGGAGCCGTACCGCCGACTCGTCACCGAAGGCGAGCACGCCCAACTCGGCGATGTCGAAGGCGAGATCGGCCGACTCGTCCGTACGGGCGCAGGACACGCCCTCCGGGGAGGCGTCGAGCCGGTAGCGCCCACCGGCGAAGCCGTCCCCGTCTCGGAGGTCGAGTACCAGACCGTCCGCCACCGGGTACGTACGGCTCTCCAGGACCCGGACGACGTCGAGGACCCGGACCCACAGCATGTCCGCGTACGTCAGCAGCTTCGCGGCGCGCGGGTCCGGCAGGAGCAGCGGCAGCGGGTCGTCGGGCGCCCGGTAGCCGGAGCGGACCGTGCTGATCCAGTCGACGGAGCAGAGGTAGTGCCACAGGGCGCGCTCGGCGGCCGGGGTGACGGCGATCAGGTCCCGTACGGTCGCCGTGTTCATCGGCTGCTTGGCGTCGTCCCACTTGTCGTCCGCGGTGTACGCCACGTAGCCCTCGACCTCGCCGGACTCCGACCGGTACACCGCGTAGTAGGGCTCCCGCCACGGCTCGCTGTGCACGCCGAGACCGGTGCCGACGTCCCAGCCGCGCGCGGTGCGGTCGGTGACCCCGGCGCGGACACCGGCGAGCCGGCCGTACACCTCGGGGCCGATCTTGCGGATCTCGTCGGCGTCGGTCAGATCGATCCGGCCGCCGTCCTCGGGGCGGCCCGAGCGGCGCGGGTCGAGCCCGGCCCGGCGGACGTCCACGCTCCACTCGCCGCACCAGCTGGCCGCGCCGAAGCCGTACCGCCCGTAGATCGGGTACTCGGCGGCGATCAGGGTGGCGATGGCGTCGCCCCGCTCCTTCGCGGCGGCCAGGTCGGCGGCCATCATCCGGCTGAGCAGTCCGCGCCTGCGGTGCGTCGGGGAGACCGTGACCTGGGTGATCGCGTCGGCGGTGAGGCTGCCGCCGCCGACCGTGCTGACCTCCTGCCGGAAGGACCGGAAGGTCGCGACGGTCCGGCCGCGGTCGTAGGCGCCGAGCGTCCGGGCGAGGTCGACGTGCGGCAGCCGGTCGGCGACCTCCGCCTCGGACACGACGGGCGCATTGAGGAAACCGGTGCGCAGGGCGCGCTGCCAGTCGGGGAACTCGGACTCCGTCACCGCGCGTACGTCGACAGTCATCCCTCGACCCTACGCAGGGCCCCGGCGCACCCGCACCCGAGTTTTCCCCACCGTCCTGCGCGGCCCCCACGGCCCACGCGCCCCGGCCCCCACGGCCCCCTCGGCCACTGCGGCTCACGCGGCCCTCCGCCCCCGCGGCTCACGCCAGCAGGTCGTCGACCTGCGCCTCGCCCTCCCGGTAGCGGCGGGCGATCTCGGCGCTGCAGTCGTCGGCGGTCCGCTGGAGGTGCTGCCGGCGCCGGGAGATCTGCTGCTCGTACCCGGCGAGCCGCCCCATCCCCGCGTGCAGCTCGTCGTCCGTACGGGCCGTCAGGTCCGACAGCTCGACCTCCGACAGCATCTCGGACGCGAGCCGCCGGTACTCCTCGCTGCGCGGCGTCGACAGCGTCACGTGCCGGGCCGAGGTGCGGTGCCGCGAGGGCACGTCGGCGAGGATCTCGGAGAGCCGGTCGAGGACCGGGGCCTCCGGGTCGGTCCGCCGCGCCAGCTCGGCCCGCAGGATGTCGATCCGGCCCTGGAGCATCCGGCGTACGTAGCTCAGGTCGGCCTCGTCGCTCTGCGCGTCCCGGCGCAGCGCGCGCAGCTCGGGCAGCCGGAGCGCACCGAGCTCGGGCTGGGCCCGGTCCGGCAGGGCGGGTTCGGCGGTCCTCTGTACGGGTGGGCGCGTGGCCGGGGCTTTGCCCGGGCCACCGCCCCTCGTTCCGGCGCGGATCAGCGGTACGGGGCCGGACGGCGTCGGCCCGGTGCCAGGTGCACTCATGAGAATCGTCCCCTCGACCGGTGCGGAGCCGCACCGCCTGACACGCATCGTGCCACTCATGCATGGGCCCGTGCAGGCGCTCTGCACCCGTTCGGCCCCTCATCCGTCGGACTCGTGGCAACTCGGTAGGTTGGGGCGTATGCGTGCAGTGGTGCAGAGGGTGGACGGCGCGAGTGTCGTCGTCGCAGGGGAGACCGTCGGCGAGATCACCGGCGAGGGCTTGTGCGTGCTGGTCGGGGTGACCCATGACGACACCCCCGAGAAGGCCGCCCAATTGGCCAGAAAGCTCTGGTCCGTCCGGGTACTGGACGACGAGAAGTCGTGCTCGGACGTGAACGCGCCGCTGCTCGTCATCTCCCAGTTCACGCTCTACGGGGACGCCCGCAAGGGCCGCCGCCCCACCTGGAACGCGGCCGCGCCCGGCCCGGTGGCCGAGCCGCTCGTGGACGAGGTCGTGGCCCGGCTGCGCGAACTGGGCGCGCACGTGGAGACGGGCCGGTTCGGAGCGGACATGCGCGTCTCGCTCACGAATCACGGCCCGTTCACGGTGCTGCTGGAGGTCTGACCTCCGGCTCGGGCCTTCTACGGCTCGACGACGGTCTCCTGCGCGGCGGCCGTCGTCCCGGCGATCAGCGGGGCGTCCACCGGCACGTTCCGCTTCACCAGGGCCAGGGCGATCGGGCCCAGCTCGTGGTGGCGGACGGAGCTGGTCACGAAGCCGAGCTGGCGGCCCTCCTCGCCGTCGGCGGCGAGCCGGAGCGGGGTGCCGTGCCCGGGCAGCAGCACCTCGCTGCCGTCCAGGTGCAGGAAGACCAGGCGGCGCGGCGGCTTGCCCAGGTTCTGCACCCGGGCGACGGTCTCCTGGCCCCGGTAGCAGCCCTTCTGGAGGTGGACGGCGCTGCCGATGAGGCCGACCTCGTGCGGAATGGTCCGGTGGTCGGTCTCGAAGCCGAGCCGGGGCCGGTGGGCCTCCACGCGCAGCGCCTCGTACGCGAGGACGCCGGCGGCCGGTCCGTGCGAGCCGGCGAAGGCCTCCAGGCCGGCGCGCGGCAGGAACAGGTCGCGGCCGTGCGGGGTCTCCCGTACGACGACTCCCTCGGGGACCTCGGCGATGGAACCGGCCGGGAGGTGGACGACGGCGATGTCGTCCGTACGGTCGGCGACCTCGACCCGGTAGAAGAACTTCATCGACTCCAGGTACGCGACGAGCTCCTCCCGCGTCCCCGGCTCGACGTGCGCCCACACCGTCTCGCCGTCGTCGACGAGATACAGGGCGTGCTCGATGTGCCCGTTCGCGGAGAGGATCAGCGCCTCGGTGGCCTGTCCGGGCGCCAGGTCGGTCATGTGCTGGGTGACGAGCAGGTGCAGCCAGCTCAGCCGGTCGTCACCGGTGACGGCGACGACACCGCGGTGCGAGAGGTCGACGAAACCGCGTCCGTCGGCGAGGGCGCGCTGCTCGCGGAACAGGTCACCGTAGTGCGCGGCGACACCTTCGTCGCGGCCTTCGGCGGCGACGGCGCCGGGCAGGGACAGCAGAGGGCTCTTCATGGAAGAAAGCCTACGACTCGGCGCGGAGGTCCTACGGGGCGCGGTCGCCGCCGGTCGACGGGGCGGGCCCGTCCCCGGCATCCGCGGCCTCCGCGGCCTTCCTCCCGCAGTCCGCGCACCGGCCGAAGATCGCGAAGTGCTTCATGTCGGTCTCGAAGCCGAAGGTCTGGCGGAGTTTCCCGGTGAACTCGGCGGCCACCGAGACGTCCGCCTCGATGACCTCGGAGCAGTCCCGGCAGACCAGGTGCAGATGGTGGTGCCGGTCGGCGAGGTGGTACGTCGGAGCCCCGTGCCCCAGATGGGCGTGGCTCACCAGACCGAGCTCCTCCAGGAGCTCCAGGGTCCGGTAGACGGTGGAGATGTTCACCCCGGAAGCGGTCCTGCGGACCTCGACGAGGATGTCGTCGGGCGTCGCGTGCTCCAGCGCGTCGACCGCCTCCAGGACAAGCTGACGCTGCGGCGTCAGCCGGTAGCCGCGCTGCCGCAGGTCGCTTTTCCAGTCGGTGCTCACCACGCCCCCCAGTGTAGGAGCGACGGTTCCGAATCGGGCCTCCCGTTCGCTCACCGGTCGCCGGCTCCGGCGTCGTGCGCGTCCGGAGCGTCGTCCGACGTCATCGTGTCCACCAGGGCATCCCGGAGAGCTCGGGTCGCCCGCACCACGTCCTCGTGCGCCCGGATCTTCTCGTCCAATGCCCTGAGCATCCTTCCCACCCGCTGTTGTTCGGGGAGCCCCGGCAGACGGACGGGGAGCTCGGCGAGCATGCGCATGGAAAGGTGCTGGATGGTCGATCCAGCGGTGGCCCGGAGGATCCATCGCTGCGCGGCGGACGAGGCGAGGAAGGCGAGCAGGTACTCCGGGTCGGCGGGACCGGCCGCGTGCACCCGCAGCCGGATCAGCGACGGGCCGCTCAGCCATCCCTGCTCGTCCGGGGTCGTCAGCGCGACCCGGCCGACCGTCCCGGACCGGGTCATGAGGAGGTCGCCGACGGCGACGGCGTACCTGGCAAGCCGGTCCGCGTCCTCGACGGAAACGTGCCGCGATGGTGACGCCGTCAGCCGGTGACCGACGAGGTCGGCGGGCTGGATGACGGGCAGCCCTTCGGCCGCGTACTCGTCGGGTTTCAGCGCCGGCATCCCACTCTGGATGTCGCAGACCTCGCCCAGAGGTACTGTGCGGTCCTCCCGCGAACGGCTCGCCTGCTGCGCAGGGCTCATGCTCTCCACCCGCCGTCCTTCTCGAGTTCGGACAGGATCTCCCGCGCTCGTACGTCCGCCTCGCGCGCCCGCTCGTCCCGGTGCGCGAGGTCGTCGATCAGGCCGGAGATCCGCGCGGCCGCCGTGCCGGTCGCATCCCCCGAGCTCGGACCTGCGGCAACGTGCAGCACGGGGCTGAGCAACCAGTCCCCGGCAGCCAGGGCCTCGGGGGACACCGAGGCACTGAACCCGTTCCGTCCGGAGAACTCCTCTCCGCGTGCCCGGGCCGACCGCCATCGGTCGCAGACCTCCACGACGGAGGCGACGTCGGCCGCTGACAGGACCCGCCGGACGCGGTCGGTCATGGTGCCGAGAGATGCCGCATCGACGAAGAGCACGTCCCCGGGAACCCCCGTGGGACTCCGCAGCAGCCACAAGGTCACAGGGATGCTCGTGGCCCTGCCGAACAGCTGCGGCGGCAGGGCGACCAGCGCTTCCACCGTGCCACTCTCGACCATCGCCGCGCGGATGGCCCGCTCGGCCGGGTTGGCCGACTGCGCGGCGATGTTCGGCATCAGCACGACCGCCCTGCCCCCTGGCGCGAGAGCGGAGACGGCGAGCTGGAGCCAGGCGAAGTTCCCGTTGTGCCGGGGAGGCGTGCCGTAGGGAAAGTACCCCTCGTACCGGTACAGCTCCTCCGAGCGCTGGTTGAACGGCGGGTTGCCCACGACGGCCGTGTAGCGCTGCCCGGGCTCCGGCCACCCGAATCCGGCGATGTCCACCCTGTGGGCCACGTCGCGGAGGTTCAGTCGCATGCGGGCCAGGGTCGCGTCGCCCGACCCGCCGCTCAGACCGCGCAGGGAGAGCGCCGCCCCCGGCTCCCGGGCCCGTACGACAGCGGCGCAGGCATCCAGGATCTCGCCTGTACGGCAGAAGGGGTCCAGAATCGTCTGGCCGTCGGCCCCATGGCCCCCGCCGCTCCCGTCGCCGTGGGGCAGCAGTTCCGCCATCAGGCGACGGACGGCGTTCGGCGTGACCAGCTCGCTGCCGCGCCGCCCCTCGGTTCCACTGCGCTGTTCGACGAGCCACCCGAACGCCTCCAGCGCCGTGGCACGGTCCCAGTTCTCCTCGGCCAGCACGTGGACCGCGAAGTCCGCGGAACGTTCCTGCCACCGCCGCTCATCGGGGGAGCCGGCGAACTGATCCGCGTCGATGCCCCCCTCGGCAAGGGTCCGCAGCACGCTCCACCACGCACCGAAGGACCGCTGCTCTTCGTCTGGGGGCCGCACGGCGAGGGCGTAGGTGACGGCGATCAGCAGGTCGAGGGCGCGCTCCGTCGTGCTCTCTCCCCGGAGCCTGTCGAGCATGTGGGTGAGAACGGTCTGCGGGCTGGTTCGCTCACCGATCCCGAGGGAGGCGAGGAACCGGTCCCCGTAGGTCGTCCCCTCCGGCTCACCCGCCCGAAGCCCACCGACCGGGATCCGCCTGGTGGCGAGCCACGCCGCCACCTCGGCGACACGGAACGTGTCCGCCGTCCCCGTCCCGGTCCGTACGGAGTCCACGGGCTGCGGGAAGTCGTCGTGGCGACGGGCCCAGTTGGTGACAGCCGGACGGTTCACCCCGACAAGGCGGGCGATGTCCGACCGGGTGACCAGTCCTTCAGCGGATGCACGCACGAGAGCAACCCTCTCAGAACCGGGGCGGCCGGTGACCGCGCAGCACCCGGGTCCGGTCCGCCAGGATCGCCGGGAAGCGATCCATCGACCGGATCTCCCTGGCGAGGTCCTCGTTCACATAGCCCATGACCCGATAGAGCTTGTGGTGGTCCGCGCGCAGGTCACGGTGGTGGATCGGCTCGTGGTGCATGATGCGGTTCCGCAGCAACACCAGCGAATGGACGCTGTCGTCGAGCGCACCCCTGCTCCCCTTGTATCCGGGGAAGGCCTTGTGCACGGACGGGACCCAGAAGTCCCGGTCGTTCCGCCTCGTCAGGAGCTGCCGCCAGAAGCCGAAGGACAGCTCCGCGACGATCTCGTCGGGCGTGCCGGCCTTCCCCCGGTCCCGGCAGACGCGGCGGGCCTCGTCGACCTTCCGCAGACCACCGGTCCCCAGCCGCGCCACGGCCCACCAGTCCGGTCGGCCGTGGAAGTCGGACAGCCGGCGGTGGACGCCGTTGCGCAGGGCGACCTCCAGGCAGTGGAACGGACCGAAGAGAGCGGCCGAAGCTTCCACGTTCCACCAGTAGAGACGCACTGCCGCCACGTGGTCCCCCTTGGTGAACTCCGTGTACGCGCGGAGCCGGGCCTCCGAGAAGACCTCGGGCATCCATGCGGGCAACTCGTGTTCCACTTCTCCCCCTGCCGGTGTGATGCGATGCGCTGCGATGCCATGCGATGCGATGCGTGGATGAACGGCCAGTGGCCTTCAGGTCCCCCAGGCGTTATGCTCTTCGGGAACGCTTCAGGATCGCCTCTGCCTTGGCATGCCACCTGGAGCACGGCTTTCGAAACCCCCGGCCACGCCTCATGCGGCCGGGGGTTTCTCCGTTACCGGGTCCCTGCTGCACGAAGGTAGCCCACACGACAGGGCATCGCAAGTGGATTGCAGTCATCTGGGCTTTGTTAACCCTTAGCCGGAGGCAAGGTCTGCTGGAGGGCTTAACAAACCGCGCCCACCGACCTGCTGGTCGGTGGGCGCGGAACAAGGTGGATCGCCGCTCCGGCGATCGTCGGCCTAGCGGAAGAAGGCGATGCCGTCGTCCGGCAGGTCGCCGAGGTTGCGGGCCATCTCCGCGACCTCTTCCGGCGTCACGACCTTCTTCAGGTGCGCCGACATGTACGGCCGCAGCGGGACCTCGGGGGTCGCCTTCTCGCCCACCCACATGAGGTCGCTCTTGACGTAGCCGTAGAGGCGCTTGCCACCGGAGTACGGGCCCGAGGCCGCGGTGCGGGCGACGGCGTCCGTGGCCAGGTCGATCTGCGGCTTCTGGTCGGCGAGCTCGCCGTACCAGATCTCCACGATGCCCTGGTCGCGGACCATGACGATCTCGACCTTGCGGTCCTTGTCGATGCGCCAGTAGCCGCTCTCGCTCTCCAGCGGACGGACCTTCTTGCCCTCGTTGTCCAGGACCCAGGAGTGGGACGTGTACTCGAGGAAGTCCCGGCCGTCGTGGCTGAACGTCACGGACTGACCGAAGTTGCACTTCTCGGCGCCGGGGAAGTCGGCGACGCCCGCACCCTCCCACGTACCGAGCAGGAACGCGAGGGGGACGAGGCCCGGGTTGAGGTCGGACGGGATCTCGATCATGAGCAGCTCTGGCGTTCTCTAGAAGTGGTTGGCGAGAAGGATTAGCGCTGGCCCTGGTACAGCTTCTTCACGGCCAGACCGGCGAAGGCGATCACGCCGACGGCGACCAGGACCAGGAGGATTTCGAAGAAGATGATCACAGGGTGCTCCTCGACTGAGCGGTGAAGGCGGAACGGGCCGGACCCCAGCTTAGTGGGCGGGGGCCCGGCCCACTCGGTGAGGTGGGTCTCGCGCGCTGTGACCGGCGCGGCGACTAGCCGAGCAGCTGTGCCTGGAGTGCCACGGTCTGCTGGAACGGGACGGTCAGTGCCCCGCCCTTCCGGGTCTGGGTGACGACCGCGAGGGTGTCACCGGCCTGGATGTAGGTCCAGCGGGTCTGCTCCGGGCCGTACGGCTCCGTCTCCTTGTAGGTGTAGAGGGAGAGGTACGGCACGACGACGTCCTGGGTGGCGGCGTCGAACTCCGCCTCCTCGACACCGAGAGGCAGGCGGCCGCCGTCCGTCACCTCGCCCACGATCTCGTCCTTGAAGGCCTCCGCGAACGCCACCGAGGAGAACCGCAGCAGGTGGATCCGGGTGGCCGTGCCGTCCGGCATCGTCCAGCCGCGGGCCGCGACGTGCCGGAGCGTCGACTCCGCCATGAACTCCTTCACCTCGCCCCGGTCCTTCTCCGCCAGCAGCGCGAGGTACGAGTCGAAGCCGACCCAGCCGCCCTTCAGCTTCGGGTCGACCGTGGCGCCCGCCGGGGCGGGCAGGAGCAGCTGCCGGAGATCGGCGTGGTGGATCTCGCCGTCGTTGCCCTCGGTGTACGGACGCATGACGCCCTCGGGCAGCGCCGGACGGGCGAGCCTCGGGTAGTCCCAGCGGCCGTCGGACTCGGTCGCGAGCCCCGGTACGTCGGTGCGCTCCATGGCGGTGATCCCCATGGCCGTACCGGCGCCGACACCGCCGAGGACGAGCACGGCGGCGGTCCAGCGGGCGATGCCCCAGAGGAGCGGCCGACGGGACTTCTTCGGCTTCTCCGGCTTCTCCGGCGCGAGGTCGGGGGCCGGGATCAGCGTTTCGGCCGGGGCCGGGATCGGCGTCTCGGCCTGCGTCTGGATCTGCTCGGTCATACGTACTCCCCCGGGGACTCGATGTGTTCGAGCTGCTTCTTCACCAGGTCCGCCACGCTCGCCTTGTCGAACGGCTTGGCGCCCGCCGCCTTCACGCTGACGAAGACCTCGGAGTCGTACGCGAAGCAGAACAGCTCCTCCAGCGCGGCCGCCCGCTTCTTCTTGTCCAGCGAATCGTTCTCGGGCGCGAGGTAGCAGACGGCGTTCCGGCGGTCCTTCACCTTGGGGCCCTTCGGGAACTCCAGGATGTCCATGACCTCCTTGCGCAGCCGGTAGGTGTTCTTGATCTGCTTCTTGTCCTTCATCCGCGCGAGCTCGACGGTGACGACGACGTCGTTGTTCAGGTCGGCGAAGGAGCGGACGCCGATGCCCTGGATGCCGAGCTTGTCGACCTCCTTCTCGAACGCGCGGCGCTTCTTCCCGGAGAGCCCCTCGCCCGCCTGCTTCATCAGCGCGGTGGCCGCTGCGGCGCCGAGCTCGCCGTCGTTCCCGTACAGCTCCTCGTCGGGGCCGAACGCGTACCCGTCCGGCAGCGGCAGGAGGAGCTTGCTCAGCGGCGTTCCGGCCTTGCCGCGCGCGAGCGCGGCGGCCGGGTCCTCGCTCCGGGCGGGCTCCGGCGTCGGGCCCCACACCTCCGTCGGTGCGGTGCGGTCGGCGGAGCCCACGGTGACGGCGGTGTACGCGGCGCCGCCGCCGATCAGGCCGAGGACGAGCACGGAGGGCAGGACGACTCCGAGCAGGACCCGCCGGGCACCCCGCTTCACGGGCTCGGCCACGGGTTCGGTCATGTCGTTCCGGTCCTCACTCACAGGCGCCCCAGCTGTCGCTCGGCCAGCGAACGGATGTCTTTCTCGGAGATCTTCTTGGTGTCGACGACGAAGATCTCCACCGCGATGTCACCGCGGTAGAAGTAGGCCCTGGCCTCGTACAGGTCGAGGTAGCCGGCCTTCTTCTGTACCGGGAAGACGTAGTAGCGGCCGTTGGCGGAGCCCTTGAGCTCCGTGCCCTCGTCGTCGGCGAAATCCTCGTCCGGCATGTAGGCCTGCTGGTCCTCGACGAAGTCCTGCGCTCCGAGGACGTCGTCGGAGCGGTACTGGACCAGCCGGATCTCGGTCTCCTTGTACTTGCCCGTCACCCAGGACGTGACCGCGATCCGCCGGATGCCCAGGTCCAGCTGGAAGTCGAGAGCGCTGCCCGGCCTGGTGAACTGCGAGGCGAACGAGGACACCCGCATCCAGCCGTCCGCGTCGGCGAACTCGGCCTTCTTCGCTCCGGCGGGCTTCGGCAGCAGCAGCTTCCGCAGGTCGCCCTCCGCCTTCGTCCGGAGGTCCTCCGAGGCCGGGAGCGGCTTCGCCGTCTGGCCCTTGGGGAGCGGCTTGGGGTGGGCGAGGTCCGGCTGGTTCAGCGGCGGCAGCGCGGTCGGTTCGCGGTCGGCCTGGATGCCGTAGCCGACGGCGGTGCCGCCGACGAGGCCGATGACGGCGGCGACGGCGATCAGCCCGACGGTACGGAGGACACGGCGGCGCGGCCGTACGGCGACCGGCTCGACCGGCGTGACCAGCGGGACCGGCTCCACGGCCGGCTCCGCGACCGGAGGTGCGGTTTCCGCTCCGGGATTCGGCTCCGGTGGCGGTGCCGTTTCCGGATTTTGGATACTTTCTACGTTGCTCAAAAGTCCCCCCACGAGACCTGAAGCGCGGATTCCGTCATCCGCGCACCCAGCAGACACGTGGGGGACACCGGGGGTTGCGCTGCCGCACATTACAGTTCGGCATATGCCGAAGAAGCTCGTGATCAAGGTGACCGCGGGGGCCGAGGCCCCCGAACGCTGTTCCCAGGCCTTCACCGTGGCCGCCGTGGCCGCCGCCAGCGGCGTCGAGGTATCGCTCTGGCTGACCGGTGAGTCCTCGTGGTTCGCCCTCCCGGGCCGCGCCGCCGAGTTCGAGCTCCCGCACGCCGCACCGCTGCCGGACCTGATCGACGGGATCGTGGCGGGCGGTGGCCGCATCACGGTGTGCACGCAGTGCGCGGCCCGCCGCGACATCGAGGAGAAGGACCTCCTGGAGGGCTTCCGCATCGCCGGCGCCCAGCTCTTCGTCCAGGAGGCGATGGCGGACGAGACGCAGGCACTCGTCTACTGATACGAACGTACGAACTATTCGCGGCGCTTCTTGCCGTCCAGTTCGTCCCACCACTCGTCCGACTTCGGGTCGCCCGAGGGGTCGTCCCACCAGCGATCCTCCGGGCCCCGACGGTTCGCGATCATCGCGGCGACCGGGGGGATGACCATGGCGACCACGCACATGCCGATGGCCACCGGCATCGAGAAGAGGCGCACGACGGCCCAGGCGCCCACGAAGAGCAGCAGGCAGCCGCCCATCATCCAGAAATAGACGTGCCGACGTCGTGCGTACACACCTTCAGGGTACGACCGAAGGGCCGTGCCTCAAGTCCTGGAATGGCGTCCAACCCCCCAGGAGGCACGGCCCTTCGGCCGGTTCGGTGTCGCGGATCAGACCGCGATGGCGACCTCCGCGAGGCCACCGTGCTGCGCCACGACCTGACGGTCGGCGGTGCCGCCGGGGACCAGGGCGCGGACGGTCCAGGTGCCCTCGGCCGCGTAGAAACGGAACTGGCCGGTGGCGGAGGTCGGGACCTCGGCCGTGAACTCGCCGGTCGAGTCCAGGAGGCGGACGTAACCGGTGACGGGCTGGCCGTCCTTGGTCACGAAGCCCTGGATGGTGGTCTCACCGGGCTTGATCGTCGAGGCGTCGGGGCCGCCGGGCTGCGCTCCACACATGTCGTTCTGTCCTTACGGTCGAGGGGTCCGGAGGAGGGAGGGTCCGGGGTTACTTGTTGGCGCCGAGCTCGATCGGCACGCCGACGAGGGAGCCGTACTCGGTCCACGAGCCGTCGTAGTTCTTGACGTTCTCGACGCCGAGCAGCTCGTGCAGCACGAACCAGGTCAGCGCGGAGCGCTCACCGATGCGGCAGTAGGCGATGGTGTCCTTCGCCAGGTCGACCTGCTCGTCCTCGTAGAGGGCCTTGAGCTCGTCGTCCGACTTGAACGTGCCGTCGTCGTTGGCGTTCTTCGACCACGGGATGTTGCGGGCGCTCGGCACGTGGCCGGGGCGCTGCGACTGCTCCTGCGGGAGGTGCGCCGGGGCGAGCAGCTTGCCGGAGAACTCGTCGGGCGAGCGGACGTCGACCAGGTTCTGGGCGCCGATCGCGGCGACGACGTCGTCGCGGAACGCGCGGATCGAGGAGTCCTGGGCCTGGGCCTTGTACTCCGTGGCCGGGCGGGCCGGCACGGCCGAGCCGTCGACCAGGTCGCGGGAGTCGAGCTCCCACTTCTTGCGGCCGCCGTCGAGGAGCTTCACGTCCTGGTGGCCGTAGAGCTTGAAGTACCAGTAGGCGTAGGAGGCGAACCAGTTGTTGTTGCCGCCGTAGAGGACGACCGTGGTGTCGTTCGCGATGCCCTTCGCCGAGAGGAGCTTCTCGAAGCCCTCCTGGTCGATGAAGTCGCGGCGGACCGGGTCCTGGAGGTCCTGGGTCCAGTCGATACGGATGGCGTTGCGGATGTGGTTCTTCTCGTAGGCCGAGGTGTCCTCGTCGACCTCGACGATGGCGACCTGCGGGTTGTCGAGGTTGGCCTCGACCCAGTCCGCGTCGACCAGGACGTCGCTGCGAGCCATGCTGTTCTCCTCCGGGGCAGTGTGCGGCGGTGTGGTGCGGGTGTGGCTGTGTACGCGTCGTCGCGGGCATGAGGGACGTGCGGAACGGACGTGCGTACGGGCTCTACACAGGGCGGCCCTGACCTTGTCGGAGGGCCTGAGGAATACGGGAGTGGTGAGTCCCGCTCAGACGGAGCGACAGAGCATGGCGGCGACGCGGCACAGGTCTACTGCCCGCCGCTTCGTGAGATCCGCCTGTCGCTTCATGCCCTCGATCGTAGGGACGGACAGGCGGCCGTGTCACCGGTGTGTCGTATTTTGAGACGCGATCGTCCGAGATGCGAGACGCGATCACCGTACGAGAGAGCTCCGGGCGCCTCCGCAGCGGGGCGTCCGGTTCTGATTCTGCTGGTCGGACGGCGGTGTCTCAGCATGTGACCAACGGGTACGCGCCGGCCCGTCCGGGCGGCTTCCGGCGGCGTCCAGAGGTTTCCCCGGGGCCGCCCGGGCGGCCTTCCGGTGCCGTCAGCCCGCCAGGACGACGTCCTTGCCGGTCACGGTGACGGCCAGCCCGTCCGGCCTCGGCTCGACCTTCTCCACCTTCATCCCGGCGATCACGCCGATCGGACGCTCGAAGTCGGTCCGTGCGCGGACCAGGTCCTCGATGCCCGGGATGCCCTCGCCGGGCACCTCGTCGGCACGGACCCGGATCGTGTCGCCGTTCACCACGGTCACTGTCGAGAGGACCGTACGGGTCAGGGTGCGGCCCATCACGTTCACGCCGCCGGTCACCTTCACCTTGCCGTTGCCGCCGTAGGCCACGGTGGCCTCCTGGTCGGAGGCGGCGGTGAGGTCCGCGTACGAGATGAGGGCCGTCCCGCTCGCGGAGCCCGCCTTCGCGCCCGCCCAGTCGCCGGTCACGGTCACGTCCCGCAGCGCCACGGTCAGCTCGCCGACCCGGATGCGCTTGCTGCCCGCCTGTGCCTTGACGCCGGTCGCCTTCACGTCGACCTCGTCGAAGTGCTTGTCCGCGACCTGGGTGAGGAACGGGAAGCCCTTGATGTCGACCTCTATGGCGTCGCTGTCGACGGAGGCGAGCTTCACCCGGCTGGCCGCCTCGTCCTCGGCGTACGACACGGCCAGCCGGTCGATCCCCACCAGGACCCCGCCCAGCACGACGGCCACGATCAACAGAATCCGCAGTGCTCGCATGGGCTGTGCGTCCCCCCGATGGAAATGGATAAGTTCCGGCCCCCCGACACGAAGATCGACGTGTCGGGGGGCCGGTTGGTTCCCGTGCCCGGGTCGGATCAGGGTCCGCCACGGGTCCTCTCAGGGTCCGCTCAGGGCCCTCTCGGGGACGCGTACGCGGTCAGACCAGGGCCCTGCCCAGCAGGTAGACGGCGGGTGCGGCGGCCGTCAGCGGCAGCGCGACACCGGCCGTCATGTGCACGAAACGGGACGGGTAGTCGTAGCTCGCCACCCGCAGGCCGACCAGCGCGCAGACCCCGGCGCCGAGGCCGAGCAGCGCACCGGAGGAGCCCAGGTCCGTCAGACCGCCGGCCGCGATCCCCGCGCCCGCCGAGGCGAGCAGCGCCACGATCAGCGAGACGGGGCCGGGCAGCGGGAGCGCCCGGGCGAGGACGGCCGCGGCGACGGCGACCCCGCCGACGACGACCGCGTCCGGTTCGGCGCCCAGGTGTCCGGTGGCGACGACGGTGAGCGCCGCGGAGGCGATGGTGGCCATCAGGCCGTACATGCGCTCGTCCGGGTCGGCGTGACTGCGCAGCTGGAGGACCAGGCAGAGCAGCACCCAGACGCCGAGCGTGCCGAAGATCGCGGCGGCCGCGTTCTCCCGGCCGGTGACGAGCAGGGCCGCGTCGGCGGCGAGGCCGCCGGCGAAGGCGAGGGCGATGCCCTGACGGGCGGGCCACATGCCGTTGAGCCGGAACCAGCCGGCGGCGGTGAGGCCCTGGAGCAGCACGAGCGGGACGAGGAGCCCGTACGTGCCGAGGGCGGCGCCACCGGCGAGCAACAGCCCGAGGACGGCGGTCAGCGCGGCGGGCTGCATCCCGGGCTCGATGATCGGCGAGCGGCCCTCGGCACGGGCGCGCTGGGCGTCGGTGATCCGGGTGTTCCCGGAGGTGGTGGGCGAGGACCAGCCAGGCCCCGACTCACCGGAGGAGGCGGGGGACGCCGGAACGGGCTCCGCCACGGGGGCCGCGACCTCCATCGGCTGAGACTGGTGCTGCGGCTCCGCGTAGTACGCGGCGGGGGTCCCGTTCCCGTACGACTCGTAAGAGCCCTGGCCCGCCGCGTACGCCTCGTACGGCTGCTGCTGAGGCTGGTGCGGCTGCTGCTGGTAGGCGGCCTGCTGGGTCTGCGCGGCCTGCGCCCGGTCGGCCTGGACCTGCTCGTACGTGACGGCCGGCTGGAACTGGGTGTCCCAGGTCTGGCCCTCCCACGTCTGGGTGACGTCGGGGCCCTGCTGCTCCTGGTGCCCGGCCCCGTTCCCGCTCCCGTTCCCGTTCGCGTTCGCGTTCGCGTACGGGTCGTACTGCTGACCGCCGTAGTACTGGTCATTGCTCATGCTGTGGGGTTCACCCTCCTGCGAACGGCGGAAGCACCTCGACCGTGCCGCCCTCGGCAAGCCGTACCGTCTCATGGCTCCGGGTCCCGACGGGGTCGCCGTCGACCAGGAACGAGCACCGCTTGAGGACCTGGACGAGCTCGCCCGGGTGCTTCGCGCGGGCCGCGTCGAGGGCCTCCGCGAGGTGCTCGGCGGTGTACGGCTCCTCCGCGACACCGGCGGCGGCCTTGGCCGCGGCCCAGTAGCGGATGGTTCCCGCTGCCATAGCGGCGCTCCCTTCGTTCGTGTGCGCGCCGCCCCCCATGATGGGCTATGCGCGCGTGAGCCAGTCCCCGAGCCGGCCGAGCAGCTCCTCGTCCGCCCCGTTCTCGGCGTGGCCCATCCCCCGCTCCAGCCACAGTTCCGCCTCACCCGCCCCGGCCAGCATCCGCGGGTGGTCGAGCGGGAAGTACGCGTCCCGGTCGCCGTGCACGATCAGCAGCGGGGTCGGCGCGATCAGCGGCACCGCCTCCACGGGAGAGAGGGGTACGGGGTCCCAGGCGCGCCGGTCGATCCGGGTGCGGAGCCCGTACCGCCCGACGAGGCGGCCCGCCGGCCGGGTGACCACCCAGTGGAGACGCCGCATCGGGGCCGTCCCCCGGTAGTACCAGCGGGCGGGCGCGGAGACGGCGGCCACCGCGTCGGCGCGTCCGTCGGTCTCCCGGTGGAGGGCCGCGTGGCGCAGGACCACGGAGCCGCCCATGGAGAAGCCGACCGTCGCCACGCGCGCGTGGCCGAGCTCACGCGCCCAGCGGACGGCGGCGGCCAGGTCGAGGACCTCCCGGTCGCCGAGGGTGGAGAGGCCGCCGGAGCCGCCGTGGCCCCGGAAGGAGAAGGTCACGACGGCCGCGCCCCGCTCGGCGAAGGCACGCGCGGCGCGCCGGACGGCGGGCCGGTCGGCCGACCCGGTGAACCCGTGGGCGAGGACGACCGCCGTCGCCGCCGTACCGGTGACCGCCGTATCGGTGACACTTGCCTGAGAGGGTTCGTAAACCGCCTCGATCCGGACATCGTCATCCGTACGCAACATTGCTCGCCGGGAGCCGGAAGTGATCAGGGAGACATCCACCATATGAAATCCGCCCTCTCCCTCTGAACTCATGTGGGCTATTCTCCTTGGCAGAGGATCCGGGCGACGCAGCCCCCGGGTCCTTTTGCGTTTTCCGACCGTTGTTACGGACGGATGAACAAAAGCTCTCAGGGCGCGAGAGCCGGCAGTGATCCGTACGAAGCAGTGCACGTCCTCGCAGGGACCGAGGAGGAACCGACGTTATGAGCGAGCGACCGAAGCACGACCGACCGACGGCAGGGACGGCAGGTGGTGCGCGATGAGCGCCTTGCTGCTCCTGACCAACGCTCTCCAGCCTTCCACCGAGGTGCTGCCCGCCCTCGGTCTGCTCCTGCACAACGTCCGGGTGGCCCCGGCCGAGGGCCCCGCCCTCGTGGACACCCCCGGCGCGGACGTGATCCTCGTCGACGGGCGGCGCGACCTCCCGCAGGTCCGTTCGCTCTGCCAGCTGCTCCGCTCCACCGGGCCGGGCTGTCCGCTGATCCTCGTCGTCACCGAGGGCGGTCTCGCGGCCGTCACCGCCGACTGGGGCATCGACGACGTCCTCCTCGACACCGCGGGACCGGCCGAGGTCGAGGCGCGGCTGCGGCTCGCGATGGGCCGCCAGCAGATCGTCGCGGACGACTCCCCCATGGAGATCCGCAACGGCGACCTGTCGGTCGACGAGGCGACGTACAGCGCCAAGCTCAAGGGCCGGGTCCTGGACCTGACCTTCAAGGAGTTCGAGCTCCTCAAGTACCTGGCCCAGCACCCGGGCCGCGTCTTCACGCGCGCGCAGCTCCTGCAGGAGGTGTGGGGGTACGACTACTTCGGCGGCACCCGGACGGTCGACGTCCACGTACGGCGGCTGCGGGCCAAGCTCGGCCCCGAGCACGAGTCGCTCATCGGTACCGTCCGTAACGTCGGCTACCGCTTCGTCACCCCCGAGAAGGTAGAGCGGGCGGCGGAGGAGGCGCGTGCCAAGGCCGAGGAGGCCCGTGCGCAGGAGGAGGCGCGTGCGACCGCCCGCGTCAAGGACGCCACGGGGGATGTCACCCCTCCGGCGGACAGGAACGTGGCAGATGCCACAGTGCGACCTGCCGGTAGGTAGGTCACCACGCGTAGACTGCCGCGCGTGGCCAAGGTGACGCGGGATGACGTAGCTCGACTGGCAGGTACTTCGACCGCGGTCGTGAGCTACGTCATCAACAACGGACCCCGGCCGGTCGCCCCGGCCACGCGCGAGCGTGTCCTCGCCGCGATCAAGGAACTGGGCTACCGCCCCGACCGGGTCGCCCAGGCCATGGCGTCCCGGCGCACGGACCTCATAGGCATGATCGTGCCGGACGCTCGGCAGCCGTTCTTCGCGGAGATGGCGCACGCGGTCGAGCAGGCCGCCGCCGAGCGCGGGAAAATGGTCCTGGTCGGCAACTCCGACTACCGCGACGAGCGCGAGGTCCACTATCTGCGGGCCTTCCTCGGCATGCGGGTCTCCGGTCTGATCCTGGTCAGCCAGGGCATGAGCGAGCGGGCCGCGAGCGAGATCGAGGCCTGGGACGCGCGCGTGGTGCTGCTGCACGAGCGGCCCGAGGCCCTCGACGACGTGGCCGTCGTCACCGACGACATCGGCGGCGCCCAGCTCGCCACCCGGCACCTCCTGGAGCACGGCCATCCGTACGTGGCCTGCATGGGCGGCATCCCGAACACCCCGGCCGTCGGCGACCCGGTCGCCGACCACGAGGAGGGCTGGCGGCGGGCCATGCTGGAGGCGGGCCGCTCGATCGAGGGCCGGCTCTTCCAGGCCCCGTACAACCGCTACGACGCCTACCAGGTGGCCCTCAAGCTGCTCGCGGGCCCGGACAGGCCGCCGGCCATCTTCTGCTCCACCGACGACCAGGCCTTCGGCGTCCTGCGGGCGGCGCGCGAGCTGCGCATCGAGGTGCCGACGGAGCTGGCGGTCGCGGGCTTCGACGACGTGAAGGAGGCGGCGCTCACCGATCCGCCGCTGACCACGATCTCCTCGGACCGCCCGGCGATGGCCCGTGCGGCGGTGGACCTGGTCCTGGACGACTCGCTCCGGGTGGCGGGCTCGCGCCGCGAGCGCGTAAAGCTCTTCCCGTCGGCCCTGGTGGTCCGCCGCTCCTGCGGCTGCGACGGCGGCTGAGCGGCTCACCCCTTCGGAAGCCCTGAGAGCCCTCCCCTGCGGGAGGGTTCTTTATATCGGGCATACAGGCTTCTGTCGGGCTTCTCAGCCGGTCCTCAGACGGCTCTCATGTACGGCTCCGAGAGTCATTTGCATGACGGACTTCCAGGAGCAGCAGCCGCAGCAGCCCTACTACCCGCCGCACCCGCCGAGGCCGCCCTACGCCCCGGCCCAGCAGCCGGTGGGCGCCGGGCAGACCGCCACCCAGCCGATCGTCACCGAGCCCGGCACCACCATCTGGCCGTCCGGTGGGCAGGTGCCGCCCTCGGGTCCGCCGGTCCCGCCGGTCCCGCCCGTCACCGCCATGGGCGCCCCGGCCGCCGCCCCCGCCGGAGGCCCCGGCTCCCGTCGTCGCGCCAAGCGCGGGGTCGGTCTCATGGCCGCCGTGGCCATCGCGGCCGCCGCGATCGGCGGCGGTACGGCGACGCTGGTCCAGCAGGTCACCTCGGACACCCCCGTCGCCGCCGCCTCCTCGAACGTGAACGGCACCAACGTCTCCGCGAGCAGCACGGGCACGGTCGCCGGCGTCGCCGAGGCCGTCTCCCCGTCCATCGTCGAGATCTCCGCGAACTCGAACAGCGGCAAGTCCACCGGCTCGGGCGTGATCATCACCTCCGACGGCGAGATCGTCACCAACAACCACGTGATCTCCGGCGCCTCCGAGATCACCGTGCGGCTGAACGACGGCACGTCCTACGAGGCCGAGGTCGTCGGCACCGACCCCGACAAGGACCTCGCCCTCATCAAGCTCCGGGGCGCCTCCGGCCTCAAGACCGCCACCCTCGGCGACTCGTCCAAGGTGCGGGTCGGCGACCAGGTCGTCGCGATCGGCTCCCCCGAGGGTCTGACCGGGACCGTCACCAGCGGCATCGTCTCCGCGCTCGACCGGGACGTGACCGTCGCCAAGGACGACGACAGCCAGCGGCAGGGACAGGGCCAGGGACAGGGACAGGGACAGGGCCAGGGCCAGGGCCAGCAGTACGACCCGCGGCAGGGCTGGCCGTTCGAGTTCGGCGGACAGCAGTTCAACGGCGACACCGGCTCGTCGAAGACCACGTACAAGGCGCTGCAGACCGACGCCTCGCTCAATCCGGGGAATTCCGGCGGCGCGTTGATCAATATGAACGGCGAGATCATCGGAATCAATTCCGCCATGTATTCGCCCAGTTCTTCGAACGGTTCGACGGCCGGCAGCGTCGGTCTCGGATTCGCCATCCCGGTCGACACAGTGAAGGCCGACCTGGACAGCCTGCGCGCGGGCGGCGACAGCTGACCGGCGACCGGGCGGCGTGCGACGCTGAGCCCATGACCGCCCAGCGACACGAGCCCGAACGCATCCTCATCGTCGACGACGAGCCGGCCGTACGGGAGGCCCTGCGCCGCAGTCTCGCCTTCGAGGGGTACGGGACGCAGGACGCCGTGGACGGACTCGACGCGCTCGCCCGGATGGAGTCGTACGCCCCCGATCTCGTCGTCCTCGACGTCCAGATGCCCCGCATGGACGGGCTGACGGCGGCCCGCCGGATCAGGGCGTCCGGCTCGACCGTGCCGATCCTGATGCTCACCGCGCGCGACACGGTCGGCGACCGGGTCACCGGGCTCGACGCGGGCGCCGACGACTACCTCGTGAAGCCGTTCGAGCTGGACGAGCTGTTCGCCCGGATCAGGGCGCTGCTGCGGCGCAGCTCGTACGCAGCGGCCTCGGCCTCCGCCCCGGCCGACGCCGATGTGCTGGCCTTCGAGGACCTGCGGATGGACCTCGCCACGCGCGAGGTGACCCGGGGCGGGCGGGCGGTGGAGCTGACGCGGACGGAGTTCACTCTCCTGGAGATGTTCCTGGCGCACCCGCGGCAGGTGCTGACCCGGGAGCAGATCCTCAAGGCCGTATGGGGCTTCGACTTCGAGCCGAGCTCGAACTCACTGGACGTGTACGTGATGTACCTGCGGCGCAAGACGGAGGCGGGCGGCGAGCCGCGCCTCGTGCACACGGTGCGGGGCGTGGGATACGCGCTGCGCGGAGGGGGCGGGGAGTGAGAAGTCCCCTCACCTGGTTCCGGTCGCGGCCGCTGCGGTCCCGGCTTGCACTGCTTACGGCGACGGCGGTCGCCGTGGCGGTGGCGGCGGTGTCGCTGGCCTGCTGGTTCGTGACCCGGGCGCAGTTGGAGGCGGAGCTGGACTCCTCGCTGCGCGCCACCCGGCTGACGGACGAGGAGGCGCGGATGCTGCTGCGCTCCTGCGCCCCGGACGCCCAGAACCGCCCGGTGCCGGCCGGGCCCGCGCAGACCCTGCAGATCGTCACCGTCTCCGGCGACCTCTGCACGCTCGGCACCTCCCCGATCCCCGCCCGGGCGGGGGATCTCGCGGTGGCGCGGGGCGAGCAGCCGTTCGCCCTGCACACGACGAACGCCGAGAACGGCACGGAGGTGCGGGTCTACTCGTATCCCGCGTCGATCGCCAACCAGTCGGTCGCGGTCTCGGTCGCCCGTCCGCTGCACGAGATCGACAACTCGATGTCGACCCTGCGCTGGGTGCTGCTCCTGGTCTCCGGGATCGGCGTCGTCGGGGCGGGCGCGGCCGGCCTGTGGGTGGCGCGGACCGGCCTGGAGCCGGTGAACCGGCTGACCGGAGCGGTCGAGCACGTGGCCGCGACCGAGGACCTGACCGTGCGGATCCCGGTCGAGGGCGAGGACGAGATCGCCCGTCTGTCACGCTCGTTCAACGCGATGACGGCGGCGCTCGCGACGTCCCGCGACCGGCAGGCGCAGCTGATCGCGGACGCCGGACACGAGCTCCGTACGCCGCTGACCTCGCTCCGTACGAACGTCGAGCTGCTCGCGCGCAGCGAGTCGACCGGCCGGGCGATCCCGCCGGACGACCGGCGTGCTCTGATGGCCTCGGTGAAGGCGCAGATGACGGAGCTGGCGGCGCTCATCGGCGACCTCCAGGAGCTGGCCCGGCCGGACGCGGTGCAGCAGGGTCCCCTCGAAGTGGTCCCGCTCCACACGATCCTGCGGGCGGCCCTGGACCGGGCGCGGCTGCGCGGCCCCGAGCTGACCTTCGTGACGGACCTGGCGCCCTGGTACGTACGGGCGGAACCGGCCGGCCTGGAGCGGGCCCTGGTGAACGTCCTGGACAACGCGGTGAAGTTCTCGCCGCCCCGGGGCACGGTCGAGGTGACCCTGATGCGCGGCGAGCTGACGGTCCGGGACCAGGGTTCCGGCATCGCACCGGACGAGCTCCCGCACGTCTTCGACCGCTTCTGGCGCTCCCCGTCGGCCCGCAGCCTCCCGGGCTCGGGCCTGGGCCTGTCGATCGTGGCGCGCACGGTCCACCACGCGGGCGGCACGATCGCCCTGACCCCGGCGGAGGGCGGCGGCACGGTGGCGACCCTCCGCCTGCCGGGCGCGCCGACCCCGCCGCCGTCAGTTGTGGCGGATGAGTGACTCGACGAGGCCCGAGCGGGTGTTCGGGTAGTCCATGACGGTGATGCCGAGGCCCTTCCAGGTGTTCGCCGTGCCGTCCAGGAAGGTGTGCACGCGCGGGTTGAGGTTGTCGGAGTTCCACCGCGGGGGCAGGGACGCGGAGGTGCTGACGAAGTTGATGTACAGCTTGCCGGGCTGCTCGACGGCCTTGCGGAAGTGGGCCTCGATCTTGGGGTACTTGGCGTTCGGGAGGGCGTTCCAGTCGTCCTGGAGCGCGATGGCCCCGCCGTCCCACCACTTGAGGCCGGGCAGGCCGCCGTTGTCGGCGATGAGGACGACCTTGCCGCGGGCCTCGCCCAGCGAGGGGACGGTGTCGCCGATGCGGAACAGCGAGCGCCAGCCGCGGTTGTTCAGGTAGTCGTCGAAGACGGCGCGGAAGGTGGCGTCGGAGTCCGAGGAGTACTCCTGCTTGACCCTCATCAGGACGGTCTCGGAGGGGTGGGCGGCCAGGAAGTCGCGGCAGGCGATGAGGACGTCGCCGAACATCATGTTCTGGTACGAGGCGCCGTGGTGGATGGCGAAGGAGCCGCCGGTGACCCGGCAGCGTATGTCGAGGAACCTGATGCCGGAGGCGAGCTGCTGCGCGATCGTGGTGTTCTGGCACTCGGACCAGGGGCCGCCGAAGCGGGCGCCGGAGTCGTGGGTGCCGGGGATGGTGAGCTTCTGGAGCGGGGTGGGGTCGCCGTGGCCGGCCATCCAGTCCTGGGTCGTGGCCGCCCGCGCGGAGGGGGCACCGACCAGGAGGACGGCACCAGCTGCCGCGGCTCCCGCGAGAAAGCTTCTACGGTCCATGCGCGGAGTATGACGTGTACGCGTCAGGATGCGCCATGGTGCCGCGTACCGGAAAACGGAGAGGGGGCGCCGGACCGTCGAACGGTCCGGCGCCCCCTCCTGGGAGATACCGGGTTACTTCACGACCGTGATGCGGCCGATCGCCGGGGCCCGGAGCGGCTCGGCGGCCGACGAGTTGGCCGTCAGGTAGGCGGTGAAGATGTCGAGGTCCGAGGCGCCGACGAGCTTGTTCGTACCGGTGGCCAGGACCGGGAAGCCGTCGCCGCCGCCCGTGAGGAACTCGTTCATCGCGACCCGGTAGCTCTTCGACGGGTCGATGGGCTCGCCGTTCAGCCGCACCGAGTCGACCACGATCCGGTCGGCACCCGCCTTCGTCATGTCCAGGGTGTAGGCGAAGTTCTTCGACACCTGGAGGACCTTCGGGGCTGCCAGGTTGGCGCCACTGACCTGCTGCTGGAGCGCGGTGACGAGCTGGGCGCCGGTCAGGTCGACCACCGTCATCATGTTGGTGAACGGCTGGACGGTGTACGCGTCGCCGTAGGTCACCACACCGCCCTCCCTCTTGGTCAGCGGCGCACGGACGCCGCCCGGGTTCATCAGCGCGAGCTGCGCGCCGCCCTTGTCGGCCGGGGAGAGGCCCGCGAGCTGCGCGTCGGCGATCATGTTGCCCATCGGCTTCTCGATCGCGTCGATGGGATTCTCGACGCTCTCGCCGATGTACCCGACGGGACGGTTCGCGATCGGCGCGGCCAGGGCCTTCCAGCGGTCGATCAGGGTGGTGATGTCACCGGCCGCCTCCACATCACGGGTGACGACGTGATTAGCGGAGGAGACGGCGGTGCGGACGATGTCCTTCGTACGACGGTCGTAGGTGAGCGTCGTGTCGGTGTAGAGCCTGCCGAAGGAGGCCGCCGAGGTGACCGTGCGCGGCTTGCCCGACGGGTCCGGGATCGTGCACGCGTACGCCTGGTGGGTGTGCCCGGTGACCAGGGCGTCGACCTGCGGGGTCACGTTCTTCGCGATGTCGACGATCGGACCGGAGATGCCGGCGCCGGCACCCGGGGTGTCGCAGTCGTAGTTGTACGCGCCCGAGGCGGGCAGGCCGCCCTCGTGGAGCAGCGCGACGATCGACTTGACGCCCTTGCGCTCCAGCACCTTGGCGTACTTGTTGATCGACTCGACCTCGTCGCCGAACTTCAGGCCCTTGATGCCCTCGGCGGAGACGATGTTCGCCGTGCCCTCCAGGGTCACGCCGATGAAGCCGATCTTGACTCCGTCACGCTCCCAGATGAAGTACGGGTCGAGCAGCGGCTTGTCGCTCTTCTCATCCGTCACGTTGGCCGTGAGGTACGGGAACTTCGCCCCCTTGAAGCGCTTGCCCTCCTCGAAGCACCCCTCGGTCGGGTGACAGCCGCCGTTCTGTATGCGGCTCAGCTCGCGGGCGCCCTCGTCGAACTCGTGGTTGCCGACCGAGCTCACGTCGAGCTTCAGCTTGTTCAGCGCCTCGATGGTCGGCTCGTCGTGGAACAGCCCGGAGAGCAGCGGCGACGCGCCGATCATGTCGCCCGCGGCGGCCGTGATGGAGTACCGGTGGCCCTCACGGGCCTGCCGCAGATGCGTGGCGAGGTACTCGGCACCGCCGACGTTCTGGACGAGCTCGGTGGTGCCGTCCTCCTTGAGGCGCGTGAGCCGGCCCGAGGAGCCGGACGGCGGCTCCAGGTGGCCGTGGAGGTCGTTGAAGGACAGGAGCTGCACGTCGACCATGCGACCCCAGCCCTTGCCGTTCGAGCCGTGCCCCGCCTGCGCGTCCTGCGCGTCCTGCGAGGCGCCCGCGGGCAGCGCGGCGACGAGTGCGCCGACGGTGGCGAGCCCCGCGCCGACGGCGAGTATCCGCCCGGCTGTCCTCTTCTTCTTCGGTGTCGCTGCCATCGTTCCCCTGTCCCCGCGCCCGTGTGTCCGGTGCGCCTCTCGACTGCTGACGTGCCAGCGAAGCCTAGAGTCAACGCGCGTAGCGCAACAGGGGGTAGCGGGTTACGAGACAGTTGCCGTCGCCTTTCCCCGGGGCGGCCGCGCGTCCCCGTAGGCTCGGGTCCATGACTTCCGACGCGGCACCGGCCCTCGAACCCGGACGGCAGATCCACACCTACGACGAGCTCACCCCCGAGCAGATCCAGGACGTACTGGACCTGCTGGAGGCCGCGGACCAGGCCGACGGCGTGCACGCCGTCTCCGAGCAGGGCCGGCTCTACCTCCGGCACGGCGGCCGCGAGGGCGTCCGGCACTTCCTCCTCACCGTCGGCAGCCACCTCTACGGCTACGCCCAGCTGGAGGAGACCGACCCCATCGAGGCCCCGGCCGCCGAGCTCGTGGTCCACCCCGGCCACCGCGGTCGCGGCCACGGCCGGGCGCTCGGCACCGCCCTGCTCAACGCCTCCGGCAAGCGGCTGCGCGTCTGGGCGCACGGCGGAAAGTCCGCCGCCCGGCACCTCGCCCAGGTCCTCGGCCTGACGCTCTTCCGTGAACTGCGCCAGCTCCGCCGCTCCCTGACCCCGCTCGACATCCCGGAGCCGGTGTTCCCCGAGGGCGTCACCGTCCGCACCTTCGTCCCCGGCCAGGACGACGCGGCCTGGCTGGCCGTCAACTCCGCCGCCTTCGCCCACCACCCCGAGCAGGGCTCGCTCGTCCAGCGGGACCTGGACGACCGGATCGCGGAGCCCTGGTTCGACCCGAAGGGCTTCTTCCTCGCCGAGAAGGACGGCCGGCTCATCGGCTTCCACTGGACGAAGACCCACGCCGAGGAACAGCTCGGCGAGGTGTACGTCGTCGGCATCCTGCCCGAGGCCCAGGGCGGCGGCCTGGGCAAGGCGCTCACCGCGATCGGCCTGCGGCATCTGGCGGGGCAGGGCCTGCCGACGGCGATGCTGTACGTGGACGCCGACAACACGGCGGCGGTGACGGTGTACGAGCGGCTGGGCTTCGTCACGCACGAGGTGGACCTGATGTACCGCACGGAGTCGTAAGTCTCCTCGGGAAGGGGGCGGTTGACACCGCCCCCTTCTTTGCACCACCCTTTCACTACTTGATTAGTGAAAGGGTGGTGGAAGGGATCGTGGTCGAGTACCGCATCGACCGGCGCAGTGGCGTCGCCACCTACCTCCAGATCGTCCAGCAGACGAAGCAGGCCCTCCGGATGGGCCTCCTGGAGCCCGGCGACCGACTGCCCACCGCACGCGAGGTCGTCGAAGCGACGGCCATCAACCCCAACACGGTCCTCAAGGCCTACCGCGAGCTCGAACGCGAAGGCCTCGTCGAGGCCCGCCGCGGCCTCGGCACCTTCGTCCGCGCCACGCTCGGCACGGGCCCGGCCGACTCGCCCCTGCGCGGCGAACTCGCCGACTGGGCCCGCCGGGCCCGCACCGCGGGCCTGGACCGCGAGGACGTGGCAGCGCTCTTCACATCCGTACTGAAGGAACACTTCGAGGGGGACGACGCATGACGAGAGACGGCATCGCGCTGGAGGCCGATCTCCTGGGCAAGAAATACGGAGGCAGGGGCCGCGGCTGGGCCCTGCGGGAGTGCGACTTCGCCCTCCCCACCGGCCGCGTCTGCGCCCTCGTGGGCCCCAACGGCGCCGGCAAGTCCACCCTCCTCGCCCTCGCCGCAGGGCTCCTCCGCCCCACCGAGGGCACGATCACGGCCCCGGCCCGCGAACACCTCGCGTACGTCGCCCAGGACAAGCCTCTCCATCCCCGGCTCACCGTCGCCGACACCCTGCGCATGGGCCGCGAACTCAACCCGGGCCGCTGGAACGACGACGCCGCCCGGCGCGTCATGGCCGACACGCTCGACCCCCAGGCCGTCGTACGGACCCTCTCCGGCGGCCAGCGCACCCGCGTCGCCCTCGCGCTCGCCCTCGGCAAGCGGCCCGAACTGCTGCTCCTCGACGAGCCGATGGCCGACCTCGACCCGCTCGCCCGGCACCAGCTGATGGGCCTGCTCATGGCCGACGCCGCCGAACACGGCACCACCGTCGTCATGTCCTCCCACATCCTCACCGAGCTGGAGGGCGCCTGCGACCACCTCCTGCTGCTGCACGGCGGCCGGATCCGCCTCGACGGACCCGTCGACGAACTCCTCGCCGCCCACGCCCTGCTCAGAGGCCCGGTCGCCGACCTCGCCCCGCACACGGTCGTCGAGTCCCGCACGACGGGCCGTCAACTCACCGCCCTGATCCGCCGCGAGGGCCCCGTCGAAGGCCCCTGGGAGACGACGGAGCCCTCCCTGGAGGACCTCCTCCTCGCCCACCTCCGCGCCACCGAAGGAGCCCCCGCATGAGCACCCTCGTCCTGAAGGGCCCCTACTGGGTGACGGTCCGCCAGTACCGACGCCCCCTGTGGCTGGCGGCCGCGGCGGTGGCCGTGTCCCTGGCGGTGATCGGCGGCCTGCGGATCTGGGACGCCCAGACCTCCGACCGGTACTACGAGGACGGAATGCGGTACGTCGCCCACGACAACGCCGGCTACGGATGGCTCCGCTTCGTCATGGAGTACGCCTCCGGCATCCTGGTCCTGCTCCCGCTGCTGATCGGCGCGTTCGTGGCCGGGCCGCTGGTCGCCCGCGAGCTGGAGTCCGGCACGTACAAGCTCGCCCTCACCCAGTCGATCAGCCCGACCCGCTGGCTCGGCTCGAAACTGCTCACCGCGGGGGCGGCGGCCCTGGCGACCGTCTGGCTGCTGACGGCGATCTACTGGATCGGCTGGGCCCGCGTCGACGGCAGCAGTCAGTTCCACTGGGCCGACCGCGGCCCGTACGAGATCACCGGCCCCGTCCTCACCGGCTACGTCCTGCTCGCCGTGGCCGTCGGCGCCCTCGTCGGCCAGCTCGTCCGCCGCACCCTCGTGGCCATGGCCGTGACCGGAGGGATCGTGGGCCTGGTCCTGCTCACCCTCGGCGCCTTCCGCTGGGACTTCCTGTCGGTACGGACGCTCACCGGTCCGGCCGTGCGCGACGCCTCCGCGCTGATGATGCCCGAGCACGGACTGATCATGGGGCAGGGCCTGCTCTCCGACACGGGACAGCGCATGCCCGGCTGGTTCTGCGCATCGGACGCGCCTCCGACAGCCTGCCGCACCGATGTGAAGGTCACCACCGAGTACCTCGACTACCACCCCGAGTCCCACTTCTGGCCCACCCAGCTCATCGAGACCGGCATCGTCCTCGCCCTGGCCGCCCTCGCGCTCTTCGCCGCCTTCCGCGTCCTGCGCGCCAGGCACCCGTAGAGACGCACCGCCACCCGTAAAGATCCACCGCCACCCGTAAAACATTCAAACGATCAAGGGGCGGGGCCCGCACACGGCCCCGCCCCCGATTCCCGTACGACATGTCGTCGTTACCGGCCATTCAGACGCGCTTGCGACGCTCACGCAATGAAGCGCTCCGTGACCCCGCCCGGCAGGGCGGCCCTCCCCAAGGGGAGACTTCCCTCCCCCACGGCCCGCTCCGACGCGCCCGACCACGCCTTCGCGCGGAAGAATGGGGCCATGAGCCAGCAGCCCGCCGAGGTCCCGGTCCAGTCCTCCGCCACGCAGTCCGCCACGCAGTCCGTCCCGGCGTCCGCCCCGCAATCCGCCGCGCAGCCCACCGACTCCATAGCCACGCGCCGCGCGCAGGTGGTCAACGGTGCCGTCGTGACCGACATCGACGCGGACATCGACTCCGACCCGGACACCTACAAGGACGACGGCGCACTCGGCGACGAGCTGCCGCAGGGGCGCTTCCTCGACCGGGAGCGCAGCTGGCTCGCCTTCAACGAGCGCGTGCTCGAACTGGCCGAGGACCCCACCACCCCGCTCCTCGAACGGGCGAACTTCCTCGCGATCTTCGCGTCGAACCTCGACGAGTTCTTCATGGTCCGGGTCGCCGGCCTCAAGCGCCGCATCGCCACCGGCGTCGCCACCCGTTCCGCCTCCGGCCTCCAGCCCCGCGAGGTCCTGGACCTGATCTGGACCCGCTCGCGCGAGCTCATGGCCCGGCACGCGGCCTGCTTCCAGCAGGACGTGGCCCCCGCCCTGGCCGACGAGGGCATCCACCTCATCCGCTGGCCCGAGCTCACCGAGAAGGAGCAGGCGCGGCTCTTCACCCTGTTCCGCCAGCAGATCTTCCCGGTCCTCACGCCGCTGGCCGTGGACCCGGCACACCCCTTCCCGTACATCTCGGGACTCTCGCTCAACCTCGCCGTGGTCGTACGCAATCCGGTCAGCGGCCACCGGCACTTCGCGCGCGTGAAGGTGCCGCCGCTGCTGTCCCGCTTCCTGGAGGCCTCCCCGCAGCGCTACGTGCCTCTCGAGGACGTCATCGCGGCACACCTGGAGGAGCTCTTCCCCGGCATGGAGGTGCTCGCGCACCACATGTTCCGGGTGACCAGGAACGAGGACCTGGAGGTCGAGGAGGACGACGCCGAGAACCTGCTCCAGGCCCTGGAGAAGGAGCTCATGCGCCGCCGCTTCGGCCCGCCGGTGCGCCTGGAGGTCGAGGAGTCCATCGACCCGTACGTCCTCGACCTGCTGGTCCGCGAGCTGAAGGTCTCCGACGCCGAGGTCTACCCGCTGCCCGGTCCGCTCGACCTCACGGGCCTCTTCGGGATCTCCGGACAGGACCGGCCGGAGCTGAAGTACCCCACGTACGTGGCCGGCACCCACCGCGACCTCGCCGAGGTCGAGTCGGCGTCCGCGCCGGACATCTTCGCGGCGCTGCGCGAGCGGGACGTCCTGCTCCACCACCCGTACGACTCGTTCTCGACGTCCGTGCAGGCCTTCCTCGAGCAGGCGGCGGCCGACCCGGACGTCCTCGCGATCAAGCAGACGCTGTACCGGACCTCCGGCGACTCGCCGATAGTGGACGCCCTCATCGACGCCGCCGAGTCCGGCAAGCAGGTCCTCGTCCTCGTCGAGATCAAGGCCCGCTTCGACGAGCAGGCCAACATCAAGTGGGCGCGCAAGCTGGAGGAGGCCGGCTGCCACGTCGTGTACGGCCTCGTCGGCCTCAAGACCCACTGCAAGCTGTCGCTCGTCGTACGGCAGGAGGGCGAACTGCTGCGCCGCTACTCCCACGTCGGCACCGGCAACTACCACCCGAAGACGGCCCGCCTGTACGAGGACCTGGGCCTGCTGACGGCCGACCCGCAGGTCGGCGCGGACCTCTCGGACCTGTTCAACCGGCTCTCCGGCTACTCCCGCCGCGAGACGTACCGGCGTCTGCTCACGGCCCCGAAGTCGCTGCGCGACGGGCTCGTCTCCCGGATCACCAAGGAGATCGCCCACCACCGTGCGGGACGCCCGGCGTACGTACGGATCAAGGTCAACTCCCTCGTCGACGAGGCGGTCATCGACGCCTGCTACCAGGCCTCACGGGCCGGCGTCCCGGTCGACATCTGGGTCCGCGGCATCTGCGCCGTGCGCCCCGGGGTCACCGGCCTCTCGGAGAACATCCGGGTCCGTTCGATCCTCGGCCGCTTCCTGGAGCACTCCCGGATCTTCGCCTTCGGCAACGGCGGCGAACCCGAGGTGTGGTTCGGCAGCGCCGACATGATGCACCGCAACCTGGACCGCCGGATCGAGGCCCTCGTGCGGGTCTCGGACCCGGCGCACCGGGCAGCGCTCACCCGGCTCCTGGAGACCGGGATGTCCGACACCACCTCCTCCTGGCACCTCGGCCCCGACGGGAACTGGACGCGGCACGCGACCGACCCCGAGGGCCGACCGCTCCGGCACGTCCAGGAGATGCTCATCGACGCGCGGAGGCGCCGGCGTGCACAACCCTGACCACTCGCAGGACGTCTCGGCGGGCGAGGTCCTGGCCCCGTACCTGCACGCCCGGGCCGCGGACTTCCTCCGCGGCCTCCGGCTGCACGGCGAGAGCGGCTCGGACACGGCCGGATCGGAGGAGGCGGCCCGCACGCTGCGCGGCGCCGCCCGCCGCATCAGCGGGACTCTCCACACGTTCCGGCCGCTGCTCGACACGGCCTGGGCGGACCAGCTGCGCACCGAGCTGGCCTGGCTCTCGGGCACCCTCGCCCTGGAGCACGCCTGCACCTCGCGGCTGGTCCGCCTGGTGGACGCGCTGTCCCGCCTGTCGAGCGGTACGGGTGGCGCGGGCGGCCTGACCGGCTCCGGCGGTCTGAACGGCCCCCACGGCGGCGGCCCGGTGCCTGCCGCCCGCGGCAGTGAGGCGGCCGGCCTCACCGTGGGCGCCGCCAGGGCCGGCGCCCTCCTGGAGCGGCAGCTGACGCTGGCCCGGACGCGCGCCCACTCGGCCTCGCTCCAGGCGCTGGGCTCGGCCCGCTTCCACGCGGTCGCCGACGCCGTCGCACTCCTGGCCTCCGAGGTTCCGCTCGGCCCCGCGGGCAGCGCCCCGGCCGTCGAGGTCCTGGACGGCCCCGCCGAGGTCGCCGAGCGGCGCCTCCTGGACGCGGTGGCCGCCCTGCCGCTGACGCGGGCGGCCCACCCGTACAACGCGGACGCTCTCGCGCTGGCCGCCGGGGAGACCCAGGACACCCCCTGGCACCAGACGCGGCTCCTGCTCCGGCTGCACCGGTACGCCACCGAGGCCCTGCACACCGGGGGCGAGCCCGACGCCGTCCTGTTCGAGGCCGCCCGGGCCCTGGACCGGCACCGGGACGCCGCCGAGGCCGCGTCGGCCGCCGCCGCGGCGGCCCGCACCCCACGGATCGCCCCGGCGACCGCGTACGCCCTGGGCGTCCTCCACGCCGACCAACGCCACGAGGTCGAGGCCTCCCGCTTCGCCTTCCAACGCGCCTGGCGGAGAACGACGGCGCCCGTCCCATGACCGCCCCCGCCTCCGAGCCTCCGATCCTCGCCGCCGGCTGCGTCCTCTGGCGCCCGGCGCGTTCCGGCGGCGGCGTCGAGATCGCCGTCGTCTTCCGGCCGAAGTGGTCCGACTGGTCCCACCCGAAGGGAAAGCTGAAGTCCGGAGAGGAGGCGCGGGCGGCAGCGCTCCGCGAAGTCCGGGAAGAGACCGGCATGACGTGCGTGCTGGGCGTCGAGCTGCCCACCGTCCGCTACCCGATAGAGGGCCGCCCCAAGGAGGTCCGCTACTGGGCGGCCGAGGCCACGGGCGGCTCGTTCGAGCCGAACCGGGAAGTGACGCGTCTGCTGTGGCTCGCTCCTGAAGCCGCGCGTACCTGCCTCACCCAGGACAGGGACAAGGACCTGATCGATGTGTTCCTCAGACTGCCCGACACCCGGAAGTCGTCGCCCGGCGCCACTCGGGGCTGAGCAGGGCCGGGTCGAACGGCGCCTTGTCGCTGACCCCGCCCGGAACGGGCAGGACAAGGACCGACGCGAGGACTCCCGTGATCACCGCGCGCTTCTCGCGCACTGTCATGCGGTCCCATTTCTCCCCGTTCCATCCGCGCAGCAGGTTCGCCTTCGCCTGCTCCTCGGCGTACTCCCGCCGCTCCGCCTCCAGACTGTCGATGTGCCGCCCGAGCCGCACCAGCAGATCCCGGACATCGTCCCAGGCCACCTCACCACCGACGAGCGACGACTCGATCCCCCGCCGCGCTTGGCGCAGCTCGGCACGGTCACGGCCCCTTCGACGAAGACCCCGCCATCAGCCATGGCCAGGGCATCCCGGAAGGCTACGAAGTCACGGGGCAAGCGATAGCGTGCGCCCACGCAGCCGGCCCTCCACGGTCCCGCCGTCGTCGAGCCACGCCCGGAGCTCCGGGGCGACGGCACAGCGGGAGAACGTCTTGGACGGCCTTTCCGGATCACGTGTATCGAGCATGGGCACCCTCCTGAACCGCGGTTGGCGCCAGGTCAAGACCGATAGCACCGGAAGGGCACGGCATGCGACCACTCCGCAGCACACCCGGCCTTCCGGCACGGTTCACTTTCCGTTCACCCTCCCCCGTCGGCGGCTTCACCTGTTCTGCCTAATTTCGGCCTTACACGGTGCACGGAGCACAGCGATGCACCACCACCCGACACACGCCGCCGTAGAACGTTCAGGACACTCGGTCCGCGGCAAGGCGGCTTCTGGAAGGAACACCCGAAAGTGAAGCTTTCGCGCAAGAACGGGCTTCGCGCCTCCGCGATCGGTGCCCTCGTTGTCTCCGGTGCGCTCGTCCTCTCGGCGTGTGGCTCGGACAACAACACGGAGACGCCGGCCAAGGAAGGCGGCAAGACGACCTCCGCCGCCGCCTCGAACATCGCCTGTGAAGGCGCCAAGGGCCAGCTCCTCGCCGCCGGCTCCAGCGCGCAGAAGAACGCGATGGACCTCTGGGTCAAGAACTTCCAGGCCGCGTGCGACGGTGTCGAGATCAACTACCAGGCCATCGGCTCCGGCGGCGGCATCACCAAGTTCAACCAGGGCCAGGTCGCCTTCGCGGGCTCCGACTCCGCCCTGAAGGACGAAGAGGTCGCCGAGTCGGCGAAGATCTGCAAGACCGGCAAGGGCGTCAACCTGCCGATGGTCGGTGGCCCCATCGCCATCGGTTACAAGCTGGACGGCGTGGACAACCTGGTCCTCGACGCCTCCACCATCGCCAAGATCTTCGACAACAAGATCACCAAGTGGAACGACCCGGCGATCGCCAAGCTGAACCCGGGCGCCAAGCTCCCCGACAGCACGATCCAGGCCTTCCACCGCTCGGACGAGTCGGGCACCACCCAGAACCTGGGCAAGTACCTCTCCACCGCGGCCGCCGCCGACTGGAAGCACGACCCGAAGTCGAAGTCGTGGCCCGCCCAGGGTGGCCAGGCCGCCAACGGCTCCTCCGGTGTCGCCACCGCGGTGAAGGACGCCGAGGGCTCCATCGGCTACTTCGAGCTGTCGTACGCCACCGCGAACAAGATCTCCACCGTCAGCATCAACACCGGTGCCGCCGCCCCGGTCGCCGCCTCCTCGGAGAACGCGTCCAAGGCGATCGCCGCCGCCAAGGTCAAGGGCACGGGCAGCGACGTCGCCCTCTCCCTCGACTACGCGACGAAGGCCGAGGGTGCCTACCCGATCGTCCTCGTCACCTACGAGATCGCCTGCGACAAGGGCAACAAGGCGGAGACCCTGCCGACCCTGAAGGCGTTCCTCAACTACACCGTGAGCGAGGAGGGCCAGAAGGTCCTCGCCGACGCCGGCTACGCCCCGCTGCCGGCCGAGATCGCCGCGAAGGTCCGCGCGATCGTCCCCACCCTGTCCTGACCCCCGGCCGGGTCCGGCCCCCCACTCCGGGGGCCGGACCCGGCATCCGGTGCACCGCCGCCAGGAGCCCGTACATCCGTAGGGGCCCCGCAGACCGGAGAAGCAGATGGCTACCACCACACCAGACATAAAGAGGAGCCGGAGCGCCAAGAGCGCCTCCCGCCCCGGGGACCGCATCTTCAGCGGTCTGTCCCGAGGATCCGGCATCACCCTCCTCGTGATCATGGCCGCGATCGCCGGCTTCCTCACCTACCGCGCCGTCCTCGCGATCTCGAAGGACAGCACGAACTTCTTCACCACCTTCGAGTGGAACCCGGCGGGCAACCCGCCGGTCTTCGGCATCGCCGTCCTCGCCTTCGGCACGGTCGTCTCGTCGATCATCGCCATGGCCATCGCCGTGCCGGTCGCGATCGGGATCGCCCTCTTCATCTCGCACTACGCGCCGCGCAAGCTGGCCAAGCCGCTCGCGTACGTCGTCGACCTGCTCGCAGCCGTGCCCAGCATCATCTACGGCCTCTGGGGCGCGATCTTCCTCGTCCCGTACCTCGACGGCCTCAACAAGTGGCTGAACGAGTACTTCGCCTGGACGTACATCTTCGACAAGGCCAACGACGGCCCCGCCCGCAACCTCTTCACCGTGGGCATCCTGCTGGCGATCATGATCCTGCCGATCATCACCAACGTCACCCGTGAGGTCTTCCTCCAGGCCCCGAAGATGCACGAGGAAGCCGCCCTCGCCCTCGGCGCCACGCGCTGGGAGGTCATCCGCATGTCGGTGCTGCCCTTCGGCCGCTCCGGCATCATCTCCGCCTCCATGCTGGGCCTCGGCCGCGCACTCGGCGAGACCATGGCCGTCGCCGTGGTCCTCTCCCCCAGCTTCCTCATCTCGGGCCACATTCTCGACCCGGGTGGCGGCACGTTCGCGCAGAACATCGCCGCCAAGTTCAACGAGGCCAACGAGTTCGGCCGGGACGCCCTGATCGCGTCCGGTCTCGTCCTCTTCGCCATCACCCTGCTGGTCAACGGCGCCGCCCGCTGGATCATCGGCCGCCGCAAGGAGTACTCGGGGGCAGCGGCATGAGCCACGCCATTCAGGAACGTCCGGTCACCGTGGCCTCCCGCCCCGGCTCGCTCTCCCACGCCCGCCTCCCCCGCTGGACCCCGGCCGCCATCGCCGCCGGCTCCATCGCCGCGGGCATCGGCATCGGCCTCGGCGCCGGCTGGCACAGCAAGGTCCAGTGGGGCATGATCGCCGCGCTGCTCTTCGTCCTCACCACGTACGCGGTGACCACCAAGGTCGAGGGCAGCCGCCAGGCCAAGGACCGCGTCGCCACCAGCCTCGTCTGGGTCTGCTTCGTCCTCGCCGTCGTCCCGCTGCTCTCCCTCGCCTGGGTCACGATCAGCAAGGGCATGGAAGTACTCGACATGTACTTCCTGACCCACTCGATGAACGGCGTCCTCGACGCCGAGGCCGGCGGCGGTGTCTACCACGCGCTGCTCGGCACCATCGAGCAGGTCGCCATCGCGACCGTGATCGCCGCCCCGATCGGCCTCCTCACCGCCGTCTACCTCGTCGAGTACGGCGGCGGCAAGCTCGCCCAGGCCGTCACCTTCTTCGTCGACGTCATGACGGGCATCCCGTCGATCGTCGCCGGCCTCTTCATCCTCGCCACCTGGAACCTGATGCTGGGCTTCGGCCCCTCCGGTTTCGCCGGCGCGATGGCCCTCGCCATCCTGATGATGCCGGTCGTGGTCCGCTCCACCGAGGAGATGCTCAAGCTCGTCCCGAACGAGCTCCGCGAGGCCTCCCTCGCCCTCGGCATCCCCAAGTGGCGCACCATCCTGAAGGTGGTCCTCCCCACCGCGATCGGCGGCATCACCACGGGCGTCATGCTCGCGGTCGCCCGTATCACCGGTGAGACGGCCCCGGTCCTGCTCCTCGTGTTCGGTACGAAGCTCATCAACCCGAACCCCTTCGAAGGCGCTCAGTCCTCCCTGCCGCTCTACGTGTACGAGCAGTACGCGGTCGGCACCGACGCAGCCGTGTCCCGCGCATGGGCCGCAGCGCTCGTCCTGATCGCCTTCGTCATGATCCTCAACCTGGTGGCCCGCGGCATCGCCCGCTGGAAGGCCCCCAAGACCGGCCGCTGACGCGGCATCATTGGAAGTAGTGATTCACATGGCCAAGCGAATCGACGTCAGCGGCCTCTCCGCCTACTACGGCGCCCACAAGGCGATCGACGACATCTCCATGACCGTCGAGCCCCGCTCCGTGACGGCCTTCATCGGCCCGTCCGGCTGCGGCAAGTCCACCTTCCTGCGCACCCTGAACCGCATGCACGAGGTCACCCCCGGCGGTCGCGTCGAGGGCAAGGTGATGCTGGACGACGAGAACCTGTACGGCTCGAACGTCGACCCGGTCGCCGTGCGCCGCACGGTCGGCATGGTCTTCCAGCGTCCGAACCCCTTCCCCACCATGTCGATCTTCGACAACGTGGCGGCGGGCCTGCGGCTCAACGGCAAGTACAAGAAGTCACAGCTCAACGACATCGTCGAGAAGTCCCTCAAGGGCGCCAACCTCTGGAACGAGGTCAAGGACCGCCTGAACAAGCCGGGCTCCGGCCTCTCCGGCGGTCAGCAGCAGCGTCTGTGCATCGCCCGCGCCATCGCGGTCGAGCCCGACGTCCTGCTGATGGACGAGCCCTGCTCGGCCCTCGACCCGATCTCGACGCTGGCGATCGAGGACCTCATCGGTGAGCTGAAGGAGCGCTTCACGATCGTCATCGTGACGCACAACATGCAGCAGGCCGCCCGCGTCTCGGACCGTACGGCCTTCTTCAACCTGGCGGCCGTCGGCCAGCCCGGCAAGCTGATCGAGCTGGACGACACCGAGCGCATCTTCTCCAACCCGAGCGTCCAGGCGACCGAGGACTACATCTCCGGCCGCTTCGGATAAAGACTCGTCTACGGTGCTGCATGGCGGTGCCACCGTCAGACGAAGGGCCCGGCTCCCCCACAGGGGAGCCGGGCCCGACCATTTCCAGCCACGTGCCGGCCTCAGCCGAAGACCACCGGCCTCAGCCGAAGAAGAACTGCACCACGCTGTGCCTGCCCGGGGGATAACCCCCGGACCCCCAGCAATGCCAGGGGAGCCGCTCGGCCTCAGCCGAAGAAGAGCTGCACCACGTAGAAGCTGCCCGCAGCGACCAGCGCCGCCGCCGGCATCGTGATGAACCAGCCGAGGATGATGTTCTTGGCGACACCCCACCGCACCGCGTTGACCCGCTTCGTCGCGCCCACGCCCATGATCGCGGAGGTGATGACGTGCGTCGTCGAGATCGGCGCGTGGAAGAGGAACGCCGAGCCGAACATGATCGACGCGCCCGTGGTCTCCGCCGCGAAACCCTGCGGCGGGTCCAGCTCGATGATCTTCCGGCCGAGCGTGCGCATGATGCGCCAGCCACCCGCGTACGTGCCCAGCGAGAGCATCACGGCGCACGCGATCTTCACCCACACCGGGATGTCGTCGCCGGCGTCCTGCACATCGGCGATGACGAGGGCCATCACCACGATGCCCATCGTCTTCTGCGCGTCCTGCAGACCGTGGCCGAGCGCCATGCCGGCCGCCGACACGGTCTGCGCGATGCGGAAGCCGCGCTTGGCCTTGTGCGGGTTGGCCTTGCGGAACATCCACAGGATCGCGCACATCACCAGGTAACCGGCCACGAGGCCGACCACCGGCGAGATGAACATGGGGATGACGACCTTGTCGAGGACGCCACCCCAGATGACCTCCGTACCGCCGGCGAGCGCCGCACCCACCATGCCGCCGAACAGCGCGTGGGAGGAGGAGGACGGCAGACCGAAGTACCAGGTCACCAGGTTCCAGATGATCGCGCCGACCAGCGCGGCGAAGAGGATGCCCATCCCCTTGTCGCCGTGCGGCGTCTCGATCAGGCCCTCGCTGACCGTCTTGGCGACCCCGCTGCCCATGAAGGCACCGGCGAGGTTCATGACGGCGGCCATGGCCAGCGCCGCCCTGGGGGTCAGCGCCCGCGTCGACACCGAGGTGGCGATGGCGTTGGCCGAGTCGTGAAAGCCGTTCGTGTAGGTGAAGCCGAGCGCGACACCGATGGTCACGATCAGAGCAAAGGTGTCCACAGAGCCTCAGGACTCCTTGACCGCGATGGTCTCCACCGTGTTGGCCACGTGCTCGAACGCGTCGGCCGCCTCTTCCAGCACGTCGACGATCTGCTTCAGCTTCAGCACCTCGATGGCGTCGTACTTGCCGTTGAAGAGCGTCGCGAGCAGCTTGCGGTGGATCTGGTCCGCCTGGTTCTCCAGCCGGTTGACCTCGATCCAGTACTCGGTCAGGTTGGCCATCGTCCGCAGGTTCGGCATCGCCTCGGCGGTCAGCTCCGCCGCCCGCGCCAGCACCTCGATCTGCTGCTCGACTCCCTTGGGGAGCTCCTCGACGTTGTAGAGGACGACCAGGTCGACGGCCTCCTCCATGAAGTCCATGATGTCGTCGAGGGAGGACGCGAGGTTGTAGATGTCCTCACGGTCGAACGGCGTGATGAACGAGGAGTTCAGCTGGTGGAAGATGGCATGGGTCGCGTCGTCGCCGGCGTGCTCCGCTGCCCGCATCCGCTCCGCGATCTCGGCCCGGGCGGAAGGTTCCGCTCCGAGCAGTTCCATCAGGAGTTTCGAGCCCGTGACGATGTTGTCCGCGGACGCGGCGAACATGTCGTAGAAGCTCGTCTCCCTGGGGGTCAGACGAAATCGCACGTGAGGTCCTCGGGGTGCTGGGTTTCGGTCAGGCTGATGCTAGGCGCATCATCCGGCCACGGCTAACCGGCGTCTCTCAGTGTCGCCCATCAGGCACAGTGAACAGCACGGGCCCCCGTCCGGATCGGCGGCGGATCGGTACCATATACCCACGAGGGGTATACACCCCCTTAATGGACAACGGGAGGACGCCATGACGACCACCGAGGCGGACCAGGTCACCCCCGAGGCCGTCGAGGCCGTCGGGCCGGCCGACCACGAGCACGGCGTGCACGGCTACCACAAGCAGAAGGACGAGCACCTCAAGCGACTCCGACGGATCGAGGGCCAGATCCGCGGACTCCAGCGGATGGTCGACGAGGACGTCTACTGCATCGACATACTCACCCAGGTCTCCGCCTCGACGAAGGCACTCCAGTCGTTCGCCCTCCAGCTCCTCGAGGAGCACCTGCGGCACTGCGTCGCGGATGCGGCGGCCAAGGGCGGCGAGGGCATCGACGCCAAGGTCGAGGAGGCCACGAAGGCCATCGCCCGCATGATGCGGACCTGAGGCGCGGCTGAGGCCTCCCTCCCGCTCCTCCCCTACCCGGTGGCGAGCCGGGCCGTCCCGTCAGAGGTCCTCCACGGCCCGCTCCACCGCCGCCACCCTCAGCACCTGGTCGATCCGGTCGGCGCTGAGCCGCTCCCCGTCCGCGGCCGACGCGGCGATGATCAGCTCGCCGCACAGTTCGATCTCGGCAAGGGCGACGCAGTCCGGGTCTGCGGTCACGGTTGCTGTACCGGGCGGGGCCACGCGCATCCACCTCTTCCTGCCGGCGTCGGTCTCCCAGCGGTCTCCCAGCGTAGGGACGGCGCCACGCACCGCGCATGACACGTCCGGACCATTTGCCGATGGTCCACGTCGGCACCGGGCCAGGTCGGTCCGTTCAGGCCTTGATCTTCCCGGCGTAGATGTCCCGCCGGTCCGGCAGCGTCACCTGGACGGGGACCCCGAAGCCGTACAGCAGGGTCGTCGACGCGACCGCGACCGTACGGCCCTGGTTGCTGAAGCTGAACTGATGGCGGACCTTCCGCAGCCGCCCTTCCCCGTCGAGGTACGCGTCGAAGGGCACGGTGTCGTCGGCGAACCCTTTCGCCGCCGCGGCGAGCGCTCCCCGGAGCTGCGGCGCGGCGACCCGGGCGGCGTGCGCGATGTCCGCGACCCCCCGGTAGTGGCTGACCTTCACCCCTGCCAGATCGACCTCTCCGACGTACGTGACCTGCCGGGCGCCCCGCAGCAGCTCCGCCGCGGCGGCCGGATCGGTGGCCCCGCCCGTGACGAGGTTCCCGTCGTCGAGGGTGGTGGTGTCGACCCGCACCCACTTGTCGGCGGGCACCCCGGCCCCCCGGTTCTTCATGTAGAGGGCGCCGGGGGTGAGCAGCTCGGTGATCGGCCGGTGCTCACTCGCCCCGGCCGCGTCCTTCGGCAGCACCACCTGGAGCCGGCCGGTACGGCGCCGGAAGTCGTAGCCGCCCTCGCCCCGGATGGTGACCCGCGTCCCGCCGGCGGCCATCTCCATGGAGGTGCTCGCCTTGGAGGTGCCGGCCTTCGTCAGCGCGTCGGGGGCGTTCCGTACGGCGAGGGTGGGGTCGACCTTCGGCCTGGGGTCCTCGGGGGCGGCGCAGCCCGTGACCGCCGCGGTCCCGACAAGGGAGCCGACCAGGACGGCGGTGACGGCGAACACCCCGCTCCCGCGCGTCCCCGGACGCCCGTACCGCAGCTGCACCACCATCGTCTGCCAACCCCCAACGCCTCACCGCTGTTTGCCCGGGACCCGCCCTTCCCCGGGTCCCGCGGGCCCTGGGGACACCCGATCCGCATAACGACGGTCGGGGCGTGCCGTCACGCGCAGTACCGTGGTGAGGTGCACGCGCAGCCCTCCCCCCACACCACCACGATGTCGGAGCGCGGCTCTTTCGCGCTGGCACGCTGCAGCTGCGGCTGGACGGGACCGGCCCGAAGATCGCGCGACCGCGCCCGCACGGACGCGGCGAACCACGCCCGCACCGCCGCGGAGGCGGAAGCCTAGGCCGCGAGGTCGTTGCGGCCGGTGCCGGGGGCCGGGCCGCCGACGCGGGGCTCGGGGATGCCGACCGCCTCCGGGTGCCGGGCCGGCTCGGCGCGGCGGGAGCGGACCAGAGCCGCGCAGCGGCCGGAGCGGGCGACGGCGGAGATCACCGGGGTGAGCAGCGCGAGGGCGAGCGGGGCGAGGAGCAGCGCCACCGCCGTACCGAGGGCGAAGCCGCCGATCACGTCGGTCGGGTAGTGGACGCCCATGTAGACCCGCGCGAAGCCCTCGGCGAGGGCGAGGCCGATCGCGACGAGCCCGAACCTGCGGTGGGCGACGAAGACACCGACGGCGAGGGCCATCGCCAGCGTGGCGTGATCGCTGACGAAGGAGAAGTCGGTCTTCCCGGCGACGAGGACCTCGAGCCCCTGGTGGTCCTTGAAGGGCCGGGGGCGCTCGACGAAGCCGCGGATGGGGATGTTCACCAGAAGGGCGACACCGGCGGCCAGCGGGGCCCAGACGAGCCCGGCGACGGCCGAGACGGAGTCGGCGAGGGTGCCGCGACGGCGCACGCTCCACCAGCACCACAGCACGACGAGGAGCATCGCGAGCATGATCCCGTACTCGCCGACGAACTCCATGACGCGGTCGAACCACGGCGGGGCGGCCTTGGCCAGCCCGTTGATGTCGTAGAGCAGGCTGACATCGGGGTTCGAACCGTCCGATGCGAGTCCAGCCATCTGCTGAGGCCCCTTGCTCTCGTGTCTGTGTTTTCCAACCCCCGTGGTCAGAGCGGTCGGACCAAGGAACGAACCGCCTGAGGCGCACGTTCCGATCCCTCCGGTGGATCATGATGACGTTATCGAAGAGTGACGGTTCACCGCAGCTCAGGGCCTGTGCATGACGGAGAGTTCCGGCCATGTCCGGTACGACCGGAAGGCGCTCGCCGGCCGACGGTCCGTCTGCTCCGCTCAGGTCTGCGGGAGATGGGTGGGCAGCGCCGCCGCGCCCTCCGCGGTGACCCGGGTCGCACCGAAGTAGTCCGGGGTGTCGATCCGGTCGAAACGGATCACCGCCCCGGTGCGCGGCGCGTCGATCATGTACCCGCCGCCGACGTAGATGCCGACGTGCCGGATGGCCCGCGAGTTGGTCAGGTCGTCGGAGAAGAAGACCAGGTCCCCGGGGAGCAGCTCCTCCCGCGAGGGGTGCGGCCCGGCGTTGTACTGGTCGTTGGCCACGCGCGGCAGCTGGATGCCGACGCTCTCGTACGCGGCCTGGGTGAGCCCCGAGCAGTCGAACCGGCCGTCCTGCGCGGCCGTGCCCGTACCGCCCCAGAGGTACGGGGTGCCGAGCTTCCCCTGCGCGTAGTGGATCGCGCCGGCCGCCTGCCGGGAGGGATCGACCCGGCCCTGGGGCTGGGCGAAGCTCTTCTCCAGGGACTTGATGATGCGCACGTAGTTCTGGGTCTCGCTGATGGGCGGCACCCCACCGTGCTTGATGACCCGGTACGCGCCCGCGTTGTACGCGGCCAGCATGTTGCTCGCCGGGTCCCCGGGCACGTTCCTCACATAGCCGGCGAGCTCGCAGTCGTACGAGGCGGCCGAGGGGATCGCGTCCTTGGGGTCCCAGATGTCCCGGTCGCCGTCCCCGTCGCCGTCGACCCCGTGACCGGCCCAGGTGCCGGGGATGAACTGGGCGATGCCCCGCGCGTCGGCCGGGGAGACGGCCCGCGGGTTCCAGCCGCTCTCCTGGTAGAGCTGGGCCGCGAGCAGAGCCGGGTTGATGGCGGGGCAGAGGTTCCCCCACTGCTGCACGAGCCCCTGGTAGAGCGCCGGGACCGCGCCCTTGGCGAGCGCCACGGTGCCGTTCGCCCTGCCGCCCGCGCCGCCGGCGAGACCCGCCGCCGCCGAGTACGTACCGACGACGAGCAGTGCGACGAAGCTCAGACAGACCCCGAAGGCCCCACCGGCCACCAGCCACGCCTTGCCGGCCCTACGCACCGTCAACCACCCCTCGGCCCATGGCAGTACGCCCCCGGGAACGAGTCTAGGCGGTGGGCCGCCGACACCGCCCCAAGAGTGCAACAACGACAATCATTGCCCGGAGTCACTCTCCGTGATACACAGAGTGACCATACGCTTCTTTGCATAGAAACCGGCCAGACCACCGCAGGTCAAGACGGTCAAGTCGGTCAGATGTGCGGGGATCGGGTAAAGAGAGCCGTCAAGCCGTCACACGCGAGCGGTTTCATCAGCGAAGATAGGGCGATGACCCATGCCGTCCGGCAGGGGCGACTAACTACCCATACAGGGGCGGTGAGTTACATGTACCTGGCGGCCGAGAAGGGCGACATCACCACCATCATCGGTGGAATCGCCCCGAACTGGGGGCCTTTCGGGAGCCTGGGCGCCGAGGCCAAGATCATGATCGAGGTCGTGATGGCCGTGGCCATCCTGCTCTGCCTCGGCATCGCCATCTGGGGAGCGGCCAAGCAGCGCATCGGCGCGACCGCCCTCCGCGACACGTTCAGCGCCGAACAGGGCAAGGGCCTGATCGTGGCCGGTCTGACCGGCGTCTTCATCATCGGATCCCTGGGGACGTTGTTCACCATCGTGTACGGGATGGCGGTCTGACCCCCCGTCGGACACCACCCCACTGAGAATGCGTTACCCAGATGTCCAGCAAGACGAGCAAGACCAGCCATGTTTCAGCACTGCCCGTACTGCCCGTACCGCGAACCAGTGAGGGGGCGTTCCCGGCATGAGTCCCGGTGACGAGCACGACAGCTTCGGCGGCGTGGGCGGCTCGGGCCAGACCCGGACCCGCCTGCCCGAGGGCAACAGCGGCGACGTGTACGGCGGCGCCCGCCGCCCCGTCCGCAGCTCCCGCTCCCTCATCACGGTCGTCGGCGTGGTGGTCGTCCTCGTCGCGGCCATCGCCTTCGCCAACCGCGGCGGCGGCGACCCGGCGGACGCGGCGGGCCCCTCCGCCGACACCCCCGCCAAGACGGCCCCCACGGCGGCCACGGGCATCCGCCCGGTCACCGGCAAGAACGGCCAGATCCCCACGGGCTACGCCCAGGACGAGCAGGGGGCGCAGAGCGCGGCGACGAATTACGCGGTGGCGCTCGGTTCGGCGGAGATGTTCAGCGCCGAGGGACGCAACGAGATCGTCTCGGCGGTCTACGCGCCCGGCGCGGCGGCAGCCCGACAGGCCGACCTCGACAAGGCCGACAGCGCCAAGGATCTCCTGACAAGCCTCGGCCTCCAGGCGGACGGCACGGCGCCGCAGGGAATGACGTTCATCTCCCGGGTCATTCCGGTGGGCTCCAAGGTCGAGAGTCACACCGCGGACCGGGCGACGGTGTCGGTCTGGTACTTGTCCCTGTTCGGACTCGCGGGCGAAAACTCGAAGAACCCGGTCTCCGAGTCCTGGTACACCGACACTTTCGAGCTGCGGTGGGTCGGCGGCGACTGGAAGGTCACCAAGTCCACCCAGAAGGACGGCCCCGTCCCCGTCGGACGTGACCAGAGGGCCTCCAGCGCCCAGGACATGGCGGATGCCGTCGGTCAGTTCGGAGGCTTCACTTATGCCCGGTAGGCCCCTCCGCCGCACCACCAGGGTCGCCGCCGTGCTCGGCACGGCCCAGGCTGCCGTCGTACTGTTCGCCGGCCGTGTCCTCGCCGCACCCACGCCCACACCCACGCCGAGCCCTAGCGCTGGCAACAAGGGCTGCGATCTCCTCACAGGACAGGCCCGGAGGCACTGCGAAAGCGGTCTTTCCGGCGGCGGGAGCAACCAGTCCCCCGTCACCAACCCCGCCGACGCGCTCGATCCCCTCAACTCTCTGGCCCGCGGCTTCGCCGACGCCGCCATCGCCACCGTCGACTACCTCTCCAAGGCGGTCAAAGAAACCGCCGACGTCGACTTCACCAACACGGAGTTCCTCGGCCGGTACGCCATCGTCTTCGCCGCCTCCACCGTCCTCACCCTCCTCCTCTGGCTCCTCGCCGTCGCCAAGCGCGCCATCCGCGGCGTCCCCCTCACCACCGCGCTCTCCGAAGCCATCGGCTTCCTCTGGCTGACGGTCCTCGCCTCCGCCTTCACCCCCCTGATCCTCTACACCGTCGTCAACGCCACCGACGCCGTCACCGAGGTCATCGCCTCCGGCACCGGCCGGCAGACCGACGTCTTCTTCGGCAGCTTCAAGGAGGCCCTCCAGAAGGGCGACAGCATCGGTGGCGGCCCCATCATGCTGATCATCGTCTCCCTGGTGACCGTCATCGCCGCCGGCGTGCTCTACCTGGAGCTGTTCCTCCGCGCCGTCATGCTGTACGTCGGCGCCCTCCTCGGCGTCGTCGTCTACTCCGGCCTCGTCGACAAGAACATGTGGGGCCACGTCCGCCGCTGGGCCGGCATCATGATCGCGATCATCCTGGTCAAGCCGGTCATCGTCATCGTCCTCGGCCTCGCCGGCGCCCTTTCCTCCGGCACCGGACCCGACTCGTTCTCCGCCGTCGTCTCCGGCCTCGCGATCATCCTGCTCGCGATCTTCGCCTCCGCGATGATCTACCGCTTCGTCCCCGGCTTCGGCGACGAGATCGCCGCCTCCCGCAACAACCGCCTCCACCGCGCCGGCGAGAACGCGGCCGCGGCCGTCATCTCCTCCCCCGCCTCCCTCGTCTCCCAGGGAATCAAGACCCACAGTTCCCGCGGCGACGGCGGCGGCCAGGGCTCCCAGCCCGCCCGCCCCGCCAACCCCATGTCCGGTGGCATGGCCGCCCACAGCAGCCGCGGCGGAAGCGGCGGCGGCGGCGCGACTCCCCCGCCCCCACCCCGCAGCAGCAGTCCCACCGCGGGAACCCCGCACAGTAGCCGCAAGAACTCTGGAGGTGCAGGGCGTTGACGACCCAGTCCCAGCCGGTCGCGCCCCGCCGTACGTATCTCGTGGGCCGCGCCCGGCCGAACGCGATCGTCGGCAAGAACCGCGAGACCGGCGAGATCGCCCTGATCATCGTCGGCGCCTTCCTCGGCATGATGAGCGGACTCCTCGTCCCCCTCCTCCCCCTGCGGATCGCGCTCCTCGCCGGCCTCCCGATGCTCGCGATCGCCGCCGTGTACCTCCCGTACAAGCACCGCACGTTCTACAAGTGGTTCGAGATCAACCGCAGCTACAAGCGGATGCTCAAGCGCGGCACCGCCTACCGCTCCGTCGTCGCCGAGGCCGGCACCCGCCTCGACGGCCGCGAGGTCGAGGTCGGCCCGCCGCCCGGCATCGGCCGCGTCGGCTGGCTCGCCGCCCCCTTCGGACCCGACGAGATCGCCGTCCTCCTGCACGCCGACCGCCGCACCGTCACCGCCGCCATCGAGATCGAGGGCCCCGGCGTCGGCCTGCGCGACAGCGAGGACCAGGAGGCCCTGGTCGACCGCTTCGGCACCCTCCTCAAGCACGTCGCCAACGGCGACGGCTTCGTGACCCGCCTCCAGATGCTGGCCCGCACCCTCCCCGCCGACCCCGACGCCCACGCCAAGGACGTCGGCCAGCGCGGCGACCCCCACGCGCCCGCGTGGCTCATGGAGTCGTACGACCAGCTCCAGTCGATGGTCTCCACCTCCAGCGAGCAGCACCGCGCCTACCTCGTCGCCTGCATGCACTACACCCGCGAACTCGCCGCCGAGGCCAACGCCATGGCCCGCGCCGCCAAGCACGCCTCCGGCGCCCGCAAGCTCGACCGCGACGCCGGCCTCGCCGTCGTCATGGCCCGCGAGCTCACCGACATCTGCGCCCGCCTCGCCGAGGCCGACATCCGCGTACGCCAGCCCCTCGGCCAGTCCCGGCTCGCCTCCCTCGTGCACTCCATGTACGACCCGGACCACCCCATCGACCACATCCAGGCCATGACGAAACGAAACGCTTGGCCCGCCGAACTGGACGCGATGGAGCCGACGTACCTCCAGGCCAAGACCCGCGAGTCCTCCACCCGCGCCCCCTGGTGCCACGCCACCGCCTGGGTGAAGGAGTGGCCCATGACCCCCGTCGGCGTCAACTTCCTCGCCCCGCTGCTCGTCCACACCCCGGACGTGATCCGTACGGTCGCCGTGACCATGGACCTGGAGCCCACCGAGGTCGCCATCGAGCGGATGCTCACCGAGAAGACCAACGACGAGGCCGACGCCAGCCGCGCCGCCAAGATGAACCGCACGGTCGACCCGCGCGACATCGCCGCCCACGGCCGGCTCGACCAGCGGGGTGAAGATCTCGCCAGTGGCGCGGCCGGAGTGAACCTCGTCGGGTACATCACGGTGTCGTCGCGTTCACCCGAGGCCCTGGCCCGGGACAAGCGCACGATCAGGGCCTCCGCCGGCAAGTCGTATCTGAAGCTGGAGTGGTGCGACCGCGAGCACCACCGGGCCTTTGTGAACACCTTGCCGTTCGCGACCGGCATCCGCCGCTAAGGCCGAAGGGGCACAGACCCATGCGAGATCCGCTGTCCGTCCTCACCGACGCCTTCACCTCCTTCGTCTTCGGCAAGGTGGAGACGACCCGCCTGCCCGTCCGCACCTCCACCGGGCAGGCCCAGGCCGTCTACCTGCCGACCGCCGCCCCCGGCCTGGGCGACTCCGGCGTGATCATCGGCCGCGAGGTCTACAGCGGCAAGGGCTACATCTACGACCCCTTCCAGCTGTACGGGCAGCAGCTCCCCGCCCCGCACTGGCTGGTCCTCGGCGAGTCCGGCAACGGCAAGTCGGCCCTTGAGAAGACGTACGTGCTCCGCCAGCTCCGCTTCCGCGACCGGCAGGTCGTCGTCCTCGACGCCCAGGGCGAGGACGGCGTCGGCGAATGGAACCTCATCGCGCAGGAGCTGGGGATAACCCCCATCCGCCTGGACCCCATGGTCGCCAACGACTCCGGGATCCGCCTCAACCCGCTCGACCCGTCGATCACCACGACCGGGCAGCTGGCCCTGCTCCGTACGATCATCGAGGTGGCGATGGGCCACGGCCTCGACGAGCGCTCCGGCTTCGCGCTCAAGGTCGCCCACGCCCACGTCGTCGAGCACACCACCCACCGCCAGCCGATCCTCACCGACATCGTGGAGCGGCTCCGCCACCCCGAGGCGGAATCCGCCGAGGCGATGAACGTCGACATAGACGATGTACGGGCCTGGGGCCTGGACGTCGCCCTCGTCCTCGACCGCCTCGTCGACGGCGACCTGCGCGGCATGTTCGACGGCCCGACGACCGTCGGCATCGACCTCGACGCGCCCCTGATCGTCTTCGACCTCTCCCACATCGACCGCAACTCCATCGCCATGCCGATCCTCATGGCGATCGTCGGCGTCTGGCTGGAGCACACCTGGATCCGCCCCGACCGGAAGAAGCGCATCTTCCTCGTCGAGGAGGCCTGGCACATCATCAACAGCCCGTTCGTGGCGCAGCTGTTCCAGCGGCTGCTCAAGTTCGGCCGTCGCCTCGGCCTGTCCTTCGTCGCCGTCGTCCACCACCTCTCCGACGTCGTCGACGGAGCGGCGGCGAAGGAGGCCGCGGCGATCCTCAAGATGGCCTCCACCCGGACCATCTACGCCCAGAAGGCCGACGAGGCACGCAGCACGGGCCGGGTCCTCGGCCTGCCCCGCTGGGCGGTCGAGATCATCCCGACCCTGACCCCCGGCATCGCGGTCTGGGACGTCAACGGCAATGTGCAGGTGGTCAAACACCTCATCACCGAACGAGAACGCCCGCTGGTCTACACCGACCGCGCCATGACGGAAGCCTCGGCCTCCCTCGGAGACCCGGACCTCGAATGGGAGACGGAGCAGCGGGCGATCCTCATCGAGCAGCAGATGAACGGCACTTCGCAGTCGACGGTGGCGTAGATGGAAACGGCACGGAAGGGCGGGGGAGGGGTCTCCGACGGGCTGCTGCTCAGCCTGTTCGGCCTCCTCCTCTGCCTCACGGTCCTGGTGTGGACGGCGACGGGCCTGGCCGGTCTGCTCTCCCACGGCGCCTGGCCGGAGGGTGTCGCCTACACGGGCACACCCTCGGCCCTGCGCTCCCTGGCCACGGCCCCGGCGGACCTCGCGGCGGCCTGGCCGGCCACCCCGCCGGGCCAGCTCTCCGGATACGGCCTGTTCTGGGGCCTGCTGATCGGCGAGGCGATGATCCTCCTCGTCCTCGCGATCTTCGCCCTGGGCACCCTGGCCCGCTGGCGAGCGGTGCGCGCCAACAAGAAGGCGGGGGTGTACGGAAGGGGCCAGGAGCCGGTACGGGACACCCGCGAGCCGGCGCACGAGAAGCCCGCGTACGACGAGCCCGCCGACGAGCAGCCCATACGCGAGAGGCCCACGCACGAGAAGCCCGCGTACGAGAAGCCCGTACACGAGGAACCCGTACACAAGGCCGCTCCGGCTCCCCCGGCTCCCCGCAGCCCCCTCACGACCCACGCACCGGAGCCGCCCACGGCCCCGCTCCCGACAGCGCCCCCGGCACCGCCGGCCCCCGCAGGCACCCCCCGGACGTTCTACGGCCCCCCGGACGCCCGCCACCCCGCCGCCGTCCAGGCCGTCCAGGACGCCGAGGGCCCGGTCCTCGTCATCACCTCGGACCCTGCCCTCTGGGCCGCGACCAAGGACGCGCGCGGCAAACTCGGCCCGGTCCTCGTCCACGACCCCGGCCACCTGTGCGACACCCCCGCTCGACTCCACTGGTCGCCGTCCGAGCACTGCGAGGACCCGGCCGTGGCCACGGAGCGGGCGATCGCCCTGCTGGCGCCCGTACGCCCGCACTCCCGGCTGGACGCGGCCACCGCCGACACCGCCGAAACGCTCCTGCGCTGCTGGCTGCACGCGGCCGCCGTGGACGGACGCCCGTTCCGCCAGGTCCACCGCTGGGCGCAGGGCACGGGCGCCCACGAGCCCGTACGGATCCTCCGCAGCCACCCGAAGGCGGCCTCCGGCCACGCGGGCCTGCTCGAATCGGCACTCACCGCGCACCCGGAAAGCCGCCGCATGGCACAGGAACTGACGGCCCGTGCGCTGGCGTCGCTCTCGTCGATCCACATCCGGGAGGCCTGCACCCCGAATCGAACTGATTCGCTGGCGCTGGCATCTTTCCTCCCCGAAGGGGGCACCCTCTACGTGGTGGGGGAGCCCATCGAGGATCCCCGCACCCACCCCGGCGCGATGCCGCTCCTGACGGCGCTCGCCGCAAGCGTGGTCGAGCACGGCCGCCGCATGGCCGCACGGTCATCCGACGGTCGGCTCGACCCACCAATGACCCTCGTCCTGGACGACGTCGCCGCCGTGGCCCCGCTCCCCCAGCTCCCGGAGCTCCTCGCCACCGGCCACACCCAGGGCCTCCCGACCCTGGCCCTGATGCGCTCGCCGGAACAGGCCCGCACCAGATGGCCGGAGACCTCCCTGAGCCACTGAGGGACCCTGCCTCGGTCCGCTCCCGGGTCAGAGGGCGCGGCCGCGCAGGGAGTGCAGATGGGCACGGGCCGCATCGGCGGCATGGCTGAACCAGTCGGCGATCACGGCGGTCTCTTCCGGGGTGTACCGGGCGAAGACCTCCTCCAGGCGGGCGTAGAACGGCTGGTACAGCGCGACGACCCGGGCGGCCGCCTCCGGGTCGGCGACCACGCGCACCCGCCGCCGGTCGGCCGGGTCAGGGGCTCGACGGGCGTAGCCGGCCTTCTCCAGACGGTTGAGCACCCCGGTCACGGCTCCCGTGGTGAGGTTGGCGCGCTCCGCCAGGTCCCCGGCGGACAGCGGCTCCTCGCCCGCGCCGAGCACATGCCCGAGACAGGTCAGGTCGGTCACGTTGAGGCCGAGCGCCTGCGCGACCTCCTGCTGGCCGATGAGGCCCAGGGCCACGTACGCGTCCATCCGGTGGATCGCCTCGCCGACGGTGGCCGGGGGACGGCTCTTGCCCTCCACGCAGAGACTCCTTAGTATCTAAGTTACTTAGCTCGTGAGATAAATCGTCCCATCGATGCCTTCATCCTGCCTGCCCTGACACCCCCACCGGAGCAACCATGAGCGCCCACGGCGACGTCGACCTCGGCCACACCCTGGCCGGATGGACCGGAACCACCCTCGCCGGACTGGGCTCCACCGTCGCGGGAGCCGGAATCTGCCTGGACCTCCCCTGGGCCCTGTGGCTCGGCGCGGCACTGACCCTTCTCGCCGCCGTCACGACCTGGACCCTCCACCTGGCGGGCTGGGGCAAGCCCTCCGGCCCCCGGCCGGCCGACCAGTGGGACTGGCGGGTCCGCGACGCCACCGCCCGCCACGGCCACCCCGACTGCCTCGGCTGCCGCCTCGCGGGCCGCCGCGTCACGGTCACCGCCCGGACCCGACCGCACCCCGAACCGGCCCCCAGCCACCCCTGATCCCGGCCACGACCAGGTCCCGGCGACCGCCCAGGCACCCACGCCCAGCCATCAACACCCCGCCACCGACGCCTACGAAGCCCGCCGGATCTCGTACTCGTCCTCCATCGCCGTGTCGTGCCCCGGAACGCCCACCCGCTCCCCCGTCGCCACGAAACCGAAGCGACGGTAGAACGCGGCGGCCCGCGCGTTGTCCTCATGGACGTAGAGCCGCACCCGCTCGACCGGCTCCGCCAGCGACCAGGACCACTCGACGCCCGCACGGAACAGCGCGTCGATCACACCCGTCCCCCGCGCCTCGGGCCGCACGTAGACACCCACGATGTGCGTCTGGACGACCTTCGCCGGCTCACCGAAGCGCACCTCGTCCGCCGGCCGCTCCACCAGGACCGAGATCGTGCCCGCCCAACTCCCGTCCGGGGCCTCGGCCACGAACTGCCGCGCGTTCCCCTCGCCGCTGTCGGACCCCCCCTCGGCGCGCTCCTGCCAGAAGGAGTCCGGGCGCTGCACGGCCGCCTCGTACGTGTCGAGGAACGCGAGATGCGCGACCGGGTCCCGCAGGGCAGCGAGACGGATCTCGCGGGTCTGCTCCCACTCGTCGGCGCGGATGGCACGTATCGAAAAGTCCATGGGCCCGATCCTCCGACGCCCACACACCCCTGACAAGGGCTTTTCGCTTCCCCTCGTACCCCGGTACTACGCCCACGCCCCATCTCCCGTCCCAGGTCGGACGAACGCCCGCGGCCCGCTCCCTAACGTCGACGACATGATCCGAGCAGAGAACCTCACCAAGCGGTACGGGGACACCACCGTCGTCCAGGACCTCAGCTTCACCGTCCGGCCGGGCGCCGTCACCGGCTTCCTCGGCCCCAACGGCGCCGGAAAGTCCACCACCCTCCGCATGATCCTCGGCCTCGACGCCCCCACCCGCGGCCACGCCACCGTCGACGGCCGCCCGTACGCCCGGCACGGCGCCCCGCTCACCCGCGTCGGCGCCCTCCTCGAAGCCCGCTCCGTGCACCCCGGCCGCACGGCCCGCCACCACCTCACCGCCCTCGCCCTCACCCACGGCATCCCGCGGTCCCGCGTCGACCGGGTCCTCGCCGTCACCGGCCTCACCCATGTCGCCGACAAGCGCGTGAAGGGCTTCTCCCTCGGCATGGGCCAGCGCCTCGGCATCGCCGCCGCGCTCCTCGGCGAGCCGGCCACCGTCGTCCTCGACGAACCGGTCAACGGCCTCGACCCCGAGGGCGTGCTCTGGATCCGCACCCTCCTCAAGTCCCTTGCCACCGAAGGCCGTACCGTCCTCGTCTCCTCCCACCTGATGAGCGAGATGGCCCTCACCGCCGACCACCTGATCGTCATCGGCAAGGGCCGGCTCCTCGCCGACACCACGGTCGACGAGCTCGTCCGCACCTCCGGCGGCGCCTCGGTCAAGGTCGTCACCCCGGAGGCCGACCGGCTGCGGAACCTGCTCCCCGGCGCCGCCATCACCCTGGAGGCCCCCGACACCCTCCTCGTCACCGGCCCGGACGCACCGGAGATCGGCCGCACGGCCGCCGCCCACGGCCTCCCCCTCCATGAACTGACCCCTCAGGCCGCCTCGCTGGAGCAGGCGTTCATGGCCCTCACCCACGACTCCGTCGAATACCAGGGAGCCCCCGCATGACCACCCCGACCCTCACCCGGACCGGCACCCCGTCCGACACCCCCACCGTCACCCCGCGCCTCACCCACGCGCGCGTACTCCACTCCGAGTGGCACAAACTGTGGACCGTCCGCTCGACCTGGACCACCGTCCTCACCGCCACCGCGCTCGTCCTCGGCGTCGGCATCCTCATGGGCGCCACCTACACCTCCGACGGCGGCGACTCCGACGTCGACACCGTCATCCTCACCCTCTACGGCAGCCAGCTCGGCGCCATCGCCCTCGCCGTCCTCGGCATCCTGGTCACGGCCGGCGAATACGCGACGGGCATGATCCGCGCCTCCCTCACCGCCGTCCCCGGCCGACTCCCCGTCCTGGCGGCGAAAGCCGCCGTCTACACCGGCGTGGTCCTCACCCTCACGTTCGTCACCAACCTGCTGACCTTCCTCACCGCACAGGTCTTCCTCTCCGACACCGACCAGGCCGCCTCCCTCACCGACGACGGCGTCCTCGCCGCCCTCGCGGGCAACGCCGCCGGCATCACGCTCCTCGGCCTGATCGCCCTCGGCCTCGGCGCGACCCTCCGCTCCGTACCCGGCGCGATCGGCGCCTTCGTCGGCGGCGTGATGATCCTGCCCGAGGTCCTCGGGATGCTCCCGTACGAGGCGATGGAGACGGCCGTCCGGTACTTCCCCACTCAGGCCGCCGGCGCCCTCGGCTCGGCCACCCCGCTCCCGGGCGCGGCCTCCCCCGGCGCAGCCCTGCTCGCCCTGCTCCTCTGGGCGCTCGCGACACTCACGCTCCCCGCACTGTTGCTCAAGCGCCGGGACGTATGAGGAGATGATCAAGTGACCACGGAGACGGCACGGGAAGCGGCCGGCACCACGACGGGCCTCAGCCGCTCCGCCCAGAAACTGCTCGCACGCGCGCGTGCCGTCGACTCGCGCCGGCCCTGGCTGTGGGACAGCACGCTCACGCTGTTCTGGACGGGAGCGGCGCTCGTGGACGCGTCCGGCGGCTGGCGGAACACCGCGCCCGACCCGACCGTCCCGACCTGGCTCGTGGTCACCCTCAGCCTGGCCCTCGCCCTGCCGCTGTACGGGCGCCGCCGACAGCCCACGGCCGCCCTCGCCGTGATGGCCTGCGCGGCGCTCGTCAGCGCCGCCTCCGGCGCCTTCCTCCAGGCGGGTTATCTCCAGCTGATCCCGCTCTTCCACATCGCCCTCGCCCGCCCGCCCCGCGCACTCCTCTGGTCCTTCGCGCTCCTCCTCCCGCCCCTCCTGACGGGCGCGCTCCGTTTCCCCCGGGGGAGTTGGGACCAGCACGTCGTCCCCACCCTGTGGGCGTACGCGCTCGTCGCCCTCCTCGGCATCGCCGTCCGCTCCCGCAAGGACCACACGGCGGCCCTCGTCGACCGGGCCCGCCGTCTGGAGATCGAACGCGACCAGGAGGTCCGGCTCGCCGCGGCGGCCGAACGGACCAGGATCGCCCGCGAGATGCACGACATCATCGGCCACAACCTCTCGGTCATCACGGGCCTCGCGGACGGCGGCCGGTACGCGGCGGCCAGACATCCCGAGCGCGCGACCCAGGCCCTCGACGCCATCGGTACGACGAGCCGCGAGGCCCTCGCCGAACTCCGCCGCCTGCTCGGCGTCCTGCGCGACGACGAGCAGGCGGCGGCCCGAGACCCCCAGCCCACCCTGGCCGACCTCGACACCCTGATCACCGGGGTACGGAAGGCAGGCCTGCCCGTACGGCTCGAACTCCGCGACTCCCCCACCGCGCAACCCCTCACGCCCGGCGCCCAGCTGACGGTCTACCGGGTCGTCCAGGAAGCCCTGACGAACACCCTCAAGCACGCGGGCCAGGGCGCGACGGCGACGGTGACCCTGACGTACACCCCCGAAGAGGTGAGGGCGGAGATCACGGACACGGGCGCCGCCCCGACACCGTCCCCTGGCCAGGGTCAGGGGCTCACGGGCATGCGCGAACGCGCGGCCCTCTACGACGGCACACTCGAAAGCGGCCCGCTGCCGACCGGCGGCTGGCATGTCGGACTCCGACTCCCCCGGGAGGACTCCCCCTCGTGACGACCGTACTCATCGCGGACGACCAGCCCATGCAGCGCTTCGGTTTCCGCATGCTGTTGGAGAGCCAGGACGACATGACCGTCGTCGGCGAGGCCGGGAACGGCACGGAGGCGATCCGGCTGGTCGACCGTCACCACCCCGACGTCGTCCTGATGGACATCCGGATGCCCGGCCTCGACGGCATCGAGGCCACCCGCCGGATCATCGCCACGGGCGCCCGCACCCGCGTCCTGATCGTCACCACCTTCGACCTGGACGAGTACGCGTACGACGGCCTGCGCGCCGGCGCCAGCGGCTTCCTGGTGAAGGACGCACAGCCGGAGGAACTCCTCGCCGGGATCCGCGCGGTCGCGAGCGGCGACGCGGTTGTCGCCCCGAGCCTCACCCGCCGCCTCCTGGACGCCTATATCCACCACCTGCCGGCGTCCCCCACGGCAGAACCGCACCCGGAGGACCCACGACTCGCCTCCCTCACCGAACGGGAACGCGAGATCCTCACGGTCATCGGCCAGGGCTGGACGAACACCGAGATCGCCGAACGCCTCCACCTCGCGGAGTCGACGGTGAAGACCCATGTCGGCCGCATCCTGGCGAAGACGGGCGCCCGCGACCGCGTCCAGGCGGTGATCCTGGCGTATGACACCCAACTGGTCACGCCGGCCTGAGCGGGCCCCACGAAAAGCTCCGGAACGCAGAAAAGCCCCGCACCATGAAGGTGCGGGGCTTTCCCACAATGATTGTTCGGCGGCGTCCTACTCTCCCACAGGGTCCCCCCTGCAGTACCATCGGCGCTGAAAGGCTTAGCTTCCGGGTTCGGAATGTAACCGGGCGTTTCCCTAACGCTATGACCACCGAAACTCTATGAAGTTGACGAACCGGTATCGGCACAGTTCGTTACTTCAGAACTAACACAGTGGACGCGAGCAACTGAGGACAAGCCCTCGGCCTATTAGTACCGGTCAGCTCCACCCATTACTGGGCTTCCACATCCGGCCTATCAACCCAGTCGTCTACTGGGAGCCTTACCCTCTCAAGGAGGTGGGAATACTCATCTCGAAGCAGGCTTCCCGCTTAGATGCTTTCAGCGGTTATCCCTCCCGAACGTAGCCAACCAGCCATGCCCTTGGCAGGACAACTGGCACACCAGAGGTTCGTCCGTCCCGGTCCTCTCGTACTAGGGACAGCCCTTCTCAATATTCCTACGCGCACAGCGGATAGGGACCGAACTGTCTCACGACGTTCTAAACCCAGCTCGCGTACCGCTTTAATGGGCGAACAGCCCAACCCTTGGGACCGACTCCAGCCCCAGGATGCGACGAGCCGACATCGAGGTGCCAAACCATCCCGTCGATATGGACTCTTGGGGAAGATCAGCCTGTTATCCCCGGGGTACCTTTTATCCGTTGAGCGACGGCGCTTCCACAAGCCACCGCCGGATCACTAGTCCCGACTTTCGTCCCTGCTCGACCCGTCGGTCTCACAGTCAAGCTCCCTTGTGCACTTACACTCAACACCTGATTGCCAACCAGGCTGAGGGAACCTTTGGGCGCCTCCGTTACCCTTTGGGAGGCAACCGCCCCAGTTAAACTACCCATCAGACACTGTCCCTGATCCGGATCACGGACCGAGGTTAGACATCCAGCACGACCAGAGTGGTATTTCAACGGCGACTCCACCATGACTGGCGTCACGGCTTCAAAGTCTCCCACCTATCCTACACAAGCCGAACCGAACACCAATATCAAACTGTAGTAAAGGTCCCGGGGTCTTTCCGTCCTGCTGCGCGAAACGAGCATCTTTACTCGTAGTGCAATTTCACCGGGCCTATGGTTGAGACAGTCGAGAAGTCGTTACGCCATTCGTGCAGGTCGGAACTTACCCGACAAGGAATTTCGCTACCTTAGGATGGTTATAGTTACCACCGCCGTTTACTGGCGCTTAAGTTCTCAGCTTCGCCACACCGAAATGTGACTAACCGGTCCCCTTAACGTTCCAGCACCGGGCAGGCGTCAGTCCGTATACATCGCCTTACGGCTTCGCACGGACCTGTGTTTTTAGTAAACAGTCGCTTCTCGCTGGTCTCTGCGGCCACCCCCAGCTCACGGAGTAAATCCGATCACCAGACGTGGCCCCCCTTCTCCCGAAGTTACGGGGGCATTTTGCCGAGTTCCTTAACCATAGTTCACCCGAACGCCTCGGTATTCTCTACCTGACCACCTGAGTCGGTTTAGGGTACGGGCCGCCATGAAACTCGCTAGAGGCTTTTCTCGACAGCATAGGATCATCCACTTCACCACAATCGGCTCGGCATCAGGTCTCAGGCTATGTGCTGTCCGGATTTACCTGGACAACGCCCTACACCCTTACCCCGGGACTACCACCGCCCGG